>JBKDZY010000606.1:0-4350 GCA_047971765.1 Hyphomicrobiaceae bacterium
CTGCCGAGCCCAGCCCGAAGGCGGCGCCACCTCCGGCGCGTCCCCATTGGCCCGCGACGGCAGCGAGAGCCGCGGCCGCCCACCAGGGCTGTTCGCCGTGGACGGCGCGCTGCAACGAATAGCTGATGGAAACGAACGAGCGCTTCTTCACCATTTCTCCGGCAATTTCGCGGATGTGCGAAGCGTCCAGGCCCGTTATCTCTGCCGCCCACTCGGCGGTTTTCGCAATGCCGTCGGTCTCGCCCTTCAGGTATGCCAGAAATTCTTCCGAGCCGCTGGTGCAGCGCGTGAGAAAATCCTTGTCTTCATGTCCTGATGCAACGATCTCGCCCGCCAGTCCAAGCAGCAAGGCGGTGTCGGTGTTGGGGCGGGCCGGCCACCACTCGGCGTCGATCCAGTCGGGGATGTCGTCGCGGCGTGGCGAGATCAGCACGATCCGGACGCCGCGCTCCTTCATGCGGGTGAGGTAGTGGGTGAGCATGTGCTTGCCGGCACCGCCTGGCTCGGTCTGCTCCGTCCGTGGCGTGAGGGCGCCGAAGACAAGCAGCAGGTCGGTGTTTTCCGCCATGATGTCGATGTTGTTCTGCGTGCCATAGCCGTCACCGCCCATGATGTGGCGGACGATGACCGCTCCCGCACCCACGCTGTAGGTATCGACATGGGCGGTATAGCCGCCGATGCAGTTGAAGAAGCGTTTCACCACGCTTTGTGCATGGTGGAGGCGGCCGGCGCTGGTCCATCCATAGGAGCCGGAGAAGACACTGTCGTTGCCGTGCGTGTTGACCACGCGCCTGATTTCGCCTGCGGCCAGATCCAGCGCCGTATCCCAGTCAACCGGAATGTAGCGGTCGGTTCCGCGGCCGCGTCCGTGTTCCGGTGCGGTATCCGGACGGTCCTTGGTCTGCCTTCCCTCCTGCTGTGCCGTGAGCCAACCTTCGAGCACATATGGCCGGTCGATCCGGACGCGCTCGTCCATGAGATCGGGGATGGCCGCCAGCATATGGGAGGGAGCCGGGTCACCTTGCCAGGGTTCCACGCCGACAATGCGGCCATCGTCGACAAGCACGTGAAATGGTCCCCAGTGGGCGCAGTGCGGAATTCGCTCAGTCATTCAGTGGGCTCCTCGGGCTTTGGGGCCGGCCCCGGCGGGCGGCAATGGGTCTTGTTCCCTGGCGGATCGCGCGGCAGGTCCGGCCACCCATGGGAAAGGCCGGCGTCCACGTTTCATGTGCATGGAAAGGCGGTTGACCTGGATGGCGTGCGCGGGCTGACGGATTTTGGATATTGATAACACGTATTCCAGATGGTGCCACCTGTCCCCTGTTCGGGGCGGCTGGCTGCCAGGGCGATGCGCACTGTTAACGATGGTGGCGCCGGGGCCTGCGGCGCTCAGCGGCTGATCTTTGGCGTTATGGGTTTCAGCACGCGAACGCCGGGCAGGTCGAACATGGCGGCGGTCAACTTGCTGGCCGGGACAATCGCGATGCTGCGGCGCTGGCTGGTCCGGTCAAGACCGACGCCGGTGAGGCGGGTGGCTGCCGATTCATAGCCGCGAGGCAGGGGCGCATCACCTTCAGCCATCAGCAGATGCTGGTCCATCAACACGCTCGGGGACTTCTTTGCCCCATCGAACAGGTTGCGGTGCCAGTTGGTATGCAGGTCCTTCCATTCACCGGTCGATGCGGGGCCGCCGCCGGAGCGGTACTCCCTGCTGTCGAAGACCTCGGGGCCGGAGACCTCGTGGATCGCGACCCACGGGCTGTCGCTCGGTGTGATCGAGCGGAAACGCTGGGTTCCGGTGAAGCCGGGCACGGTGCGGACCAGATGTGTCGTGTGTGCCAGATACCACGTATGCCAGTCGTGCTCGCGCTCGGCATTGCGGAAATCCATTTCGACAACATAGATCATGGGGGCGTCCTCTCCGGCGCGTCCGATGAAGCGTGAAAATGGTTCGGTCAAAGGCTGTCGTTTCCGATCAAGCCCATGCCCGTTCGCTCGCTGCGAGCTATCGGCCTTGCTGCGCATCACGGTCGCCATGGCCGACAGATTCAACGAAATTGCGTCAAGCCTAGGACAAGCCGAACGGGCGGTGCAAGACGGATCAATGGCCGGACGGGATCGGGAATGGCTTCCCCACAATTTCGATAATGGGGACGGGGGACGCTCGTTTCCGGCACGAACGCGCAGTAGCATTGCAGGGCCGCAGTCACGGCCTGGGCGCTTCCACCTCATCGGGAAGCGCTATAGCATTCGGTTTTTGCTGTTGCGAATGATCTGGAAAAGGAGACGACACATGGCCAAAGCCCCTCCCTCGCCATCGCGGGACGCCGTGCGGGCAACCGTGCCGAAGCTCATCAATCTCACCGAGACTGTCCTGTTCGGGGATGTGTGGGAGCGCAAGGAACTGTCGAAGCGCGACCGCAGCCTGATCACCTGTGCGGCGCTGGTTGCGCTCAACAGGACCGAGCAGCTCAAGGGCCATGCGGGGCGAGCGCTCGACAACGGCGTGACCCGCGAGGAATTGACCGAGCTGGTGACGCATCTGGCGTTCTATGGCGGCTGGCCGGTGGCGATGTCGGCGGCGGGTGTCATCCGGGATGTGTTTGCCGCACGGGATGGCGAGAAGAAATAATCATCGGGGTGCGGACCCGGGCGACAGCCGGGCACGCTGTGCCTGTCTGGTCCGGCGGTCGCGTCCTGTCCGAAAGAAATCCTGTTTACGTGGACGTCCTGGTTCCCGGGGCATGGCAGCAACCGAAAGCTTTCCGGTGTGCTGCGAATTGGAGAGTTGAAGAATGAAAGTCGGTTTTGTCGGTCTTGGCACCATGGGTGCCTACATGGCGGCCAATCTGTCGAAATACCTGAAGTCATCGAACCACGGGCTGGTGGTGCATGATCTGCGCAAGGATGCCGCCAAGGATCTCATGACGAACGGCGCGGAGTGGGCGGATACTCCCAGGGCCGTGGCGGAGCAGTGCGACGTGGTGTTCCTGTCGCTGCCGGGCCCCAAGGATGTGGAAGCGGTGGCGACCGATCCCTCCACCGGGTTGATCGCGGGGCTCAAGAAGGGCGCTGCCGTTTTCGATCTCACCACCAATGCGCCGAGCATGGTGCGCAAGATCGAGGGCATCTTCAAGGACAAGGGCTTCGATTTCCTGGATGCGCCGGTGTCGGGCGGACCCACGGGCGCGCGCTCGGGCAAGCTCGCGATCTGGGTCGGTGGCGACAAGAAGCAGTTCGATGCGCACAAGCATTTCCTTGACGGGTTCTCGGATCAGGCTCGCTACATCGGCGCGATCGGCGCCGGATCGGTGGCCAAGCTCGTGCACAATTGTGCCGGCTACGCGATCCAGACGGCGCTCGCCGAAGTGATGACCATGGGCGTCAAGGGCGGTGTCGAGCCGTTGGCGTTGTGGGAGGCGGTCCGAACGGGGGCTGGTGGACGCGGACGGACGTTCGACCGTCTTGTGGACCAGTTCCTGCCTGACACCTACGAACCACCGGCGTTCGCGCTGAAGCTTGCCTACAAGGACATGACCCTCGCGACCGAGCTCGGGCGGGAACTCGGGGTGCCCATGCGGCTTGCAAACATGGCGTATGCCGACATGAGCGAGGCCATGGGGCGGGGCTGGGAAGCGCAGGACTCGCGGTGTCCGATGAAGCTCCAGATCGAGCGGGCCGGGGTGGATATCAAGGTTGATCCAGGCAAGATCAAGGAGGTGTTCGAGCGCGATCCGCCGGCTTCCGGCGATCCCAAGCGGGCGTAACCAGAGACGGCGCAGACTGGGTGCCGGCGGGACATCGGATGTTCTGCCTGTACCCATTCCGTGGGCTTCGACAGACGTGAAAAGGGACGATACACCATGCCAGCGCAACCGGTGAGCCAGGGCGGGCCAGATGCCACGGGATTTCTGGTGCCGGGAACGGATGTTCACATCGCGGGCCGGGCAAATGGTCCGCTTTCAGGGCTGACGTTCGTTGCCAAGGATCTTTTCGATGTCGCCGGTCATGTCACCGGTGCGGGCAATCCCGACTGGGCCCGAACGCACGCGCCGGCGGCCCGGCATGGCTGGGCGGTGGCAACGCTTCTCGATGCCGGGGCGACGTTGCGTGGCAAGACGATTACCGACGAGATCAGCCTTGGCATCCTCGGCGAGAACGCCTTCTACGGGACGCCGCTCAATCCAGCGGCGCCAGAACGTGTGCCGGGTGGTTCGTCGTCCGGGTCGGCCTCCGCGGTGGGGCAAAAGTTCTGCGATTTTGCGCTGGGCACCGACACGGGCGGATCGGTGCGCGTTCCGGCAAGCTTTTCCGGCCTGCTCGGCATTCGTCCGACGCATGGACGGGTGA
>JBKDZY010000607.1:0-7363 GCA_047971765.1 Hyphomicrobiaceae bacterium
CGACAAGGACCGCGCCATTGAGATTCTTGGACGCATTCGCGCGCTCGGCATCGCTGTCGCGATCGATGATTTCGGTGAAGGCTATTCGTCTCTCGCGACGCTGCGCACATTTCCTTTCGACAAGATCAAGATGGATCGATCCCTCATAAAGGATATCGAGCGCGACCCCCGGGCGATGGCCATCGTCCGTGCCGTCCTGGCATTGGGCAAGAGCCTCGAGATACCGGTTCTGGCAGAAGGCGTGGAAACGCGGCTTCAATTGTCCATTCTGCGATCAGAGGGCTGCGACGCAGCACAGGGTTATCTGCTCGGGCGGCCTGAGCCGTTGCATGAAAACCAGGCCGCCACCAGCAGTCGCAAGTCGGATGGAGTACTGAGGGCTGCGGCCAATTGAAAATGGCCACGAACAAGCGCGTCATCTGCTCCAGCGGGAAAACCGGTCACGATGGCCGCAAGGCCCCGCCAGCATGCCATCAGCAGGCGTCTGACGGGGCAGTTCATGCACTTCTGGCTCAGGACGGGTCCGGCCCGATCATCTTGGCCGGCACCACGATGGCATCGAAATCCTCTGCCGGGATGCCATCCTTGATGGCTTCCTCGCGCAGCGTCGTCCCGTTCTTGTGGGCCGTCTTGGCGATCTTCGCTGCCCGATCGTAGCCGTATTTCTCCTTGAGCGGCGTGACCAGCATGAGCGAGTTCTTCAGGCCAAGCTCGATATTGTCGAGGCGCGGCTCGATGCCGACGACGCAGTTGTCCGTGAACGAAACCGCCGCATCGGCCAACAGGCGCACCGACTGCAGGAAGTTGTAGGCCATCATCGGATTGTAGACGTTGAGTTCAAAATGCCCCTGGCTTCCCGCGAAGGCCAGAGCCGCATTGTTGCCCGCAATATGCGCGGCAACCTGTGTCATCGACTCCGACTGGGTCGGATTGACCTTGCCCGGCATGATCGACGAACCCGGCTCGTTCTCCGGCAACGCCAACTCGCCGAGCCCGGCGCGCGGGCCCGAGCCCAGGAAACGGATGTCGTTGGCGATCTTGAAGCAGCTCATGGCGACAGTGGTGATCGCGCCGTGCGTGAACACCATCGCATCATGGGCGGCCAGCGCCTCGAACTTGTTCGGCGCAGACGTGAACGGCAGGCCGGTGATTGCGGCAATGCGGGCCGCCACCTTGTCCGCGAAGCCTGCCGGAGAGGCCAACCCGGTGCCAACCGCGGTTCCGCCCTGGGCCAGCTCCATGAGCTGCGGCAGCGTCAGCTCCAGCCGCTTGATGCCGTTGGTGAGCTGCATCGTGTAGCCGGAAAACTCCTGGCCCAGCGTCAGCGGCGTGGCATCCTGGGTGTGCGTCCGGCCGATCTTGATGATGTCGGCCCAGGCCTTGGCCTTGGTGTCCAGCGCATCACGCAACTTGCCCAGCGCCGGTATGAGCCGGTGAACAACCTCCTCGGCACAGGCAATATGCATGGCCGTGGGGAACGTGTCGTTCGACGACTGGCTCATGTTGACGTGATCATTGGGGTGGATCGGCTTCTTCGAGCCCATCTCGCCACCAAGCATCTCGATCGCGCGGTTCGAGATCACCTCGTTGGCATTCATGTTCGATTGCGTGCCCGAACCCGTCTGCCAGACGACCAGCGGGAAATGCGCATCGAGCTTGCCATCAATCACTTCCTGCGCCGCCGCGATGATCGTCTCGCCCAGCTTCTTGTCGAGCTTGCCGATGCCGATATTTGTTTCTGCCGCGGCCCGCTTGACAATGCCGAGCGCCCGGATGATCGGCTGCGGCTGCTTTTCCCAGCCGATCTTGAAGTTTCCGAGCGAACGCTGCGCCTGCGCCCCCCAATAGCGGGTGGCATCGACCTCGATGGGGCCGAATGTATCTGTCTCCGTGCGGGTTTTCGCTGTCATGGGGGCTCCTCGGGGGATCAGGAAAGGTACTCCTGCCCGGATTAATACCGCCGACCGCCAAGTGCAAGCGGCTGCAGCTTCCCTGCTGGCACTGGCCCCGCCCCCCGGCGTATGCTTTGTTCCACCGTTACCCCCGTCAGAAACACTTGGAATGGTCTGGAACCACATGATTCAGGAACTGAGGATCTACACGGCCACGGCCGGTAATGCCCCGCTGATGGCCAAGAATTCCGGCTCGGTCGCCCGCGATATCCGCGGCGACACCTACGGCAAGCTGGAAGGCTACTGGCTGACCGAAATCGGTGAATTGAACAAGGTCGCCCACCTGTGGACCTACTCGGACCTGAACGAGCGTGCCCGCCTGCGGGCCGAACTGGCCAAGAACGAGCGTTGGAGCAAGGAATATCTTCCGCTCATCCGCCCGGTCCTCCTGCGCCAGGACATCCGCCTCCTGAACCCGGTCATCGCCCCGCGCAAGCCGGAAAACGAGGGCAACATCTATGAGATGCGGATCTACCGGACCAAACCCGGCATGGCGAAAACCTGGGCTGGCCACATCATGGATGTCATGCCGGTACGCGAGAAGTACTCGAAACCGGTGGGCCTGTGGATCTGCGAGGCAGGTCAGCCGAACGAGGTCGTCCACATCTGGGCCTACCCGGATCTCAATGCCCGCGCGGAAGCCCGTGCCCGCGCCGTGGCAGATCCCGCATGGCAGCAATTCCTGAAGACCGCAAGCCCACTGCTGGACGAGATGACCTCGACCATCATGTTGCCTTCGGCCCACTCACCGATGAAATAACGGCACATCGACTGGCAACGCCGCCAGGTACGCACGGGCTCGCCCCCGTGCGTACCTGTTTTTTGCCCGGATATGATATCCAGGGGCCCACCTCCCCCTGGGACTTGACGCCTGCCGCCAGGGCCCGCACGCTGATCGCATAGAGGGAGGCGTAGCTATGAAGATCGGTGTCTATCTCAATGCCCAGCATCCAGCGGGCGATGATCCGGCGCGACGCATGGCCGAAATGGTCGAGCAGGTCCGCCTCATTCGCGACCGCGGCTACGACTCGATCTGGAGCGGCGAGCACCACATCACGAATGGCTATCACTACTTCCCGTTGCTTTCGATGTTGAATCGCCTTGCGCCGGAGGCCGAGGGTCTCGCTCTCGGCACCAACATCGTGCTGCTGCCGCTCCACAATCCCATAGAGCTGGCAGAGATCACCGCCTACCTCGACCTGCTGTCTGGCGGACGCTTCATCCTCGGCGTCGGTCTGGGCTATCGCCAGGAAGAATTCGACATGTACCGCGTCCCCATGAAGGAGCGCGTGTCGCGCCTCGAGGAAGGCGTCGAGGTCATCCGGCGCCTGTGGCGGGAGAAGAATGCCTCTTTCAAGGGGCGCCACTGGAATTTCGAGAACCTGAGCATCGGGCCGCGCCCCATCCAGCAGCCAGGCCCGCCCATTGTCATCGCCTCGCAGGTCGAAGCCGGCATCAGGCGCGCCGCGCGCATCGGCGACGGCTGGACCGCCGTTCCCGTGACACAGGTCGATGGCATCATGACGGAAATCGACATGTTCAAGACGGCGCGGGCCGAGGCAGGCCTGCCCGCCGCCAGCCATTTCGCCCGCATCTACGAAGTCTCGTGCGCCGCCGACGAGGAAAAGGCCTACACGCGCTCGGCCGCCTACCTGCTTGAAAAATATGCCGCCTATGCCTCCTGGGGCCTGCCCGGCCTCAAGCTCGACCGCACCTCCAGCCCGGTCGCGCAGCTCAAGGGCCTGGCCAGGAACCGCTTCGGCATCGGCACACCCGCTCAGGTCACCGACGCCCTCGTCGGCCAGCACAAGGCCGGCATGACCCATGTGGCCATGCGCATGAGTTGGCCGGGCATGAGCCAGAAGGAAATCCTGGAAGGCATCGACATCGTCGGCCGGGAGGTCCTGCCCGAGGTCCGCAAACGCATTGCTGCAGGCGCCTGACATGCCATGACGTGCGGAGCATGGTCATTCCGATGACCTGGCTGCCCGATGCCCCACTGTCAGCGGACGGCTTCGCCGTGGCGCGATCACGCCGAACAGGGAATCTGATCTGCCGTCCCGAGCGCCGCGAAGGGTATCGCGGCGACAATCTCGACACCGGTTCCCTCGATACTCTTCACGTCGAGTGCCCCGTCCAACTGTGCGGCAAGCGACCTGCCGATGGCGATCCCCAGCACACGCCCCTCGTCCTCTCCCCTCGCCGCCGCAGCACCGAAGTCGAAGATGGCCGTCAAGGCCTCCGGGGGGAAGGACGGCCCGGTGTCCGAGACACGGATCTCCAGATGCGGCTGGAACTTGCCAGCCTCGTCGAACACGCCACCGGTGCCGACATGCACCTTGACCTCACCGGCCTGGTTGAACCGAAGCGCATTGCCGACAAGATTCAAGACCAGGCGGCGAACCTGCTCCTGACGTCCCGTAAGCATCCTTGGAACGTCATGGTCGATCACCAGCTCAAGCCCGATCTGCTTCGCCTTCGCGAGCCCCCGCATCAGGTAGACCGCGCCTTCCAGCGTTTCGCGGACATCGAACGACTGCTCCAGGGACGCAGCCTTGTCGCGCCTGTCCCTGCCAGACAACTCCGTGAGACGGTTGAGCAGCTCGTTGAGCGCAAGTGACGCCTCCGAGATCCGCCGCATGTTGCGCTCCCGCCCTTCCTCGTCGGCCAGCCTGCGGTGCAGCTCTGCTCCCGCAACGATGGTGGCCAGTGGCGACCTGAGATCGTGCATGATCTTCGACAGGAAGGCGTCCTTCGCCCGCTCGTTCTCGTCCGCCTCCCGCGCCGAGACCAGCAACATCCTGAGCTGTTCGAACTGATTGTTCGCCGACTGGTATTGATCCCGCACCAGCCGAAGGGCGAAAACTGCCGTCATGAGTGCGATCACCGCCAGCGCAAGATCCAGGTACGTATCCCCCCCGTCGAACTGGCTGGTCTGCCAATGGTGGAAGGGCAGCAGGACGCCCACAATGATCTTGGGCGCCATCTCGAGCATGGCCAACTCCGGCAGTGCGGAATTGACCGCCGCGCTCTGGCTCATGGTCCCGACGACAAACATGTAGGCAACTATGAACGTCTCGATCCTGGAATCGTCCCACGCAAAGAACATGAGTGACGTCCAGACCACCGCGAACAGGAATCGCGGAAGAATGATGCGCAACCGCCAATAGGAAAGATCCGCTGGATTGATGGCCGGCGTTGCGAGAAATGCCCGCACCTGGACATCTCCAGCTGCCAGGATGGCGATGCCAAGAAGGGTCCACGCCACCGCATGGGCAACCGGCGCCCACAAGGCGATCACGCCGCCTGCGATCAGGCAGGCCATCATGTTCCAGAGGGTTATCGCTTGAACGGCCCCTGCCGCGGCACGCATCCGAAACAGCAGATTGGTCTCTTCATCGGCACCGCCTACACCCTCTTGCGCCCGCCCCATCGGCAAAAGAAGATACGGTACACCGCCATACTTGCCATGAAGATGCATCGGCGTCTCTCCAGCCCAATCATTTCCACACTTGAATCGCGGCCCTGCCCAAACCGACTGGCGTCACCTCTCAGGCAGGCAGGATGAATACTTATTTTCCTAGTACCCCCTCAAAGTAGAAGAAGCGTCGCGGCCATCCATTGAGAAACATCAACTGCCCGAGAGAAAACAAGCGCACCGACGACAAATTCCGGTTCGTGGCCGGCACGACGTCCAGCGCAGCGCATGGCAGAGCAAAACCGTTGGCAAACGCGTGGCTCAGGCCGCAACCGCGGCCTGGCTCATACACCGCCGATGCGGAGGCCCAGGGACGAAAGGCCCGTGCAGCCCGTGAGCCCTCGAGCTCTCTCTTCAAGACCTCCAGGCCGTCACGGCAGCAACGATCGCCGGAACACCGAACACGACGGCGAGAATGGGCGTCTCCTGCGCGAATGTGTAGCCGGCGTGGAAAACGCCAACCAGCATGTTGAAGAGCGCGAAGACCAGCCAGATCGGAATGAACCATAGCGCCGCCCGCCGCCGCGTCACCCCCATGAATGGGCCGGTCAGAACCAACAGCGCCAGCAGCACCAGGCCGCTCGCAATAACGATCACGGTATGCATGTGCTCTTCCTCGGCCCTCGACACGACACTCGGCGGAGCCAACCGTGAATCTGCCAGCTCCAGGCCAAGCCGCCAAGCACGATCCATTGTACCACCAAAAGAATTTGATGCTCGGTTCCCGGTGGCACTGCAGGAATTGCAAAAGGTGCATAAATGTGGGGGGAGCGAAAGCTCGCGAGAAAGTTCGACCAAAACCAGCCATGTCAGCTACCAGCAGCGGACATGGCTGATCCAATGCAGAAATGGCCTTTTGAGGCGATACGAACCTAAGCGGCTACAGAGCTTTTACTTGCCGAGCAATATCGTTTTCTCTTGGGAGCCACCAAGTCGTCTTGCATCGCTCCTTGAACTCCCTCCCCTCCACCACCCAACGTCGATCTAACGTGCGCTCCCCCAAAGAGGCCCGCCCATTGAGGGGCATATACATTGTGATCCGACGGCAACAGGTACACCCATAGCGCAAAAACCGTATGGCGTAGCGCAAACCGTTGCTGCTCCCTGAGGGAAGGTTGGGTAGTTGGTCGAGGTATACTGCGGTGCTGGCGGCCATGATGGTGACGGCGCTAACGTTGATTGTCGACGCGCAGCAAACACATTCTGGGCTTTATAGGCTTCATTCTCGACACTATTCCAACTCCTCAGATATCGAATTGCAAAATCTCTTGCACCCCATGAAGCAAACTGCTGGACATGCTTAAGCTCATGCGCCCAAAGAACAGGGTTAAAGTTCGCATCATTAGCATTCTTGAAAACAATCACATCAATTAACGTTACAGCTTGCCCCCCCAGATCGAACAGCAAGATTCGAGAGGTTGAATACACCTGAATCACCTACTTTGTATCGAGCACGATTGAGAGTGTTTTCATCGTAAAATCCAGACAATTGCTGTCGAATGTTCCAAGGCATTGGCATCGCACCATTGGAAGCGTTCGCTCGTGACTGTTTCAGCCATGCTTCGAACCCCGGCGCCCCGGCTTGAGCTTGCGCCTCAAGCCGCATACGATCGATCCTGCGTCCCGCATTCCCTAATTCTCTGCCAACATTTAGAATAATGCGATCAGGATTACGCAAGTCACCAAACGGATCCCATGCCAGAGCGGACGTGGCTGCTAACGCGACAAAACATGTCGAAAAAATATTCTTTGCATCTTAAACTCCTTGAGAGCCCAAAATCACCCGAACAGCCTTCTTAATCCAATAAAGAAAAAGGGGCTGACATAGGTAGCGTGTCTGCCGTTACTTGAACCACCACTGTTGCAGAACCTTGGTGAGATTGGCAACGGGGCGGTGATTGAAGCGCCATTCACATTCCTTGATGAACAGGTG
>JBKDZY010000608.1:0-4297 GCA_047971765.1 Hyphomicrobiaceae bacterium
GCCAGCCACCATCCGCGACCAGCGGTTGGTGGCTCAGGCCGCGACTGCGGCCCGGCGTGTGCGCCGCCCCCGCGGAGCGCCCAGCCGAAGGCTGATACGGCGCGTGAGCGCAAACGGACCAGCCCGAGCCGCGTGAGACGGAATTGACCTACCGCGCGGGAGGACGGTTGACGAGCCACAGACCGCACACGACCAGAACCAGCCCGCCCAGCAGGTTGACGCTGAGCGCTTCGCCGAGGATGAAATGTCCCGCGAAGACACCGAACACCGGCGTGAGAAGCAGGAACGCCATCACGCGCGTGGCGGGATAGAGCAGGTACAGCCAGTTTGTCATGGTGAAGACGAAGATCGCGACGAAAACGACCGTGAACGCGAAGGCTGACCAGTGCAGCGCCGTCGGGTGCGTGAGACCCGGCTCGCCAACCAGGACGGAAAGCAGCAGCAGCATTGGTGTCGAATAGAGAAGCTGCATGAACGTGACACGTTCGGGTGTCACCGTCTTGAGCGAGCTGGCCCGGATGGTGAGTGTCAGGCCGCCCCATGCGAACGCCGCACCGAGACACATCAGGTCGCCGGCCAGCGAAGGCCCGTCCACGGCAGCAGATCCAGCACTTCCACCGCGCCCGAGCACCACCAGTGCCACACCTGCGAACGCGAGCAGCAGTCCGCCCAGCTTGGCAGCCGACAGGCGGTCTCCCGGAATGAGGAAGTGCGCGCCCGCAGCGACGACGAACGGCGATGTGTAGAGCAGGATGACACCGTGCGCCGCGGTCGTGAGCTGGAGGCCGGGGTAGAGCAGCGCGAATTCGGCCGCGAACAGGATGCTCGTCAACAGACCCGGCCAGAACGTGCCATCGCGGGCAAACAGCGCAACCCCGCGCCAGCGCGCAATGAGGCCCAGCACCAGCGCCGCAGCCCCGGACCTCAGACCCGCCTGCAGGAGTGGCGAAATACCTTCGTTTGCGATCTTGATGGCAACCTGCCCGACGGCGAGAAGGATGCACATGGTCAGCAGCAGGCCGACGGCAAAGCCGTCGAGCGTCGCCTGCCGCCCGCGCGCAGCAGGAGCGGAACGGCCTGGCGCAGGCGGTTTTGCCTGCGTGCTGGCTGAGGGACAATCGGGCATGGGGCTGCTCTGGATTATGCCGTTCGCCGGGCGATGGCGATCAGCTCGGTCAGCGTGAAGCCGCGCTTCCCGTCGGCGTGCGTGGGCTTCAGGTAGGCCTTGAGCGCCGGAGAGGCGTTGTCGAGCATGGCGGCGAGCGTCGGCACATCCCCTGCGGGCACGTTCATGGTCTTGACCCATGACGCGAAATCCATGGCCTTGGGCGCGTGCTCGTGATGCGCGACCTTGAGACCCGCAGCCGCCATCAGGTCAAGCCATTCGGACGTGGCTAGCGCGCGGCCGTGACTGGGATCGCGCAGCTTCTCGAATGCATTGTAGGCCTTCGCGGCGTCCGACAGCTCGGCGACAGTGAAGCCCGGTGCGGTTTCGGTATCGGGCGAGACGTTGTCCACCAGCGCGAATGTGCCTCCGGTCTTCAGGACGCGCTGGACCTCGGACAGGAACCTGGGAATGTTCGGGAAGTGGTGCGGCGCGATGCGGCATGTCACCAGGTCGAACGAGCGGTCGGGGAACGGCAGGGCTTCGGCGTCGGCAATGGCGGTATCCATGTTGCCGATGCCCTTCTCGGCAGCGAGTTTCTTGACCTGCTCCAGCATCTGCGGTGTCAGGTCGCTTGCTGTGACCTTGACGACATGGGGTGCAAACACCGCAGCCGTGTGCCCGGCCCCCGTCGCGATGTCGAGAGCGATCCAGTCGTCTTTCGGTCCCACCAGCTCCACCAGCCGCGCGAGGCTGGCGCCTTTTGCGTGGACGGCCGACGTGAGGTAGTTGGCAGCGTTGGCGCCGAACTGTTGCTGGACAAGATCCTTGGACATGGGGTTTCCTCGAGGCAGTGGTCATTTATGGAGATTCGGAAAGGTGTCCGTACCCGAATATGATGCTGCAGTCTCATATCATGTGCCGATGAGACGGGCAGCCTTGCGAAAACGCAAGGCCTTCAGGGGGCGCGGCAGTCCAGGGAGGGTGCAGTGATGGCAGGAGCGAGGCGGGTGTCCGGCAGCCCAGCCGCATATCGGTTGAAACCATGATCGGCCCGGAAACCAGGGATCATATCGCAAGGGTCCTGCGCAGTACCGCGTCGGAAGAGGGCGTCCGCATCCTGTTTGCAGCCGAGTCCGGCAGCCGGGCCTGGGGTTTTGCCTCAACGGATAGCGATTACGACGTCCGCTTCATCTATGCCCACGACGAGGACTGGTATCTCAGCCTGGAGTTGGGCCGGGACGTGATCGAAAGGCCCCTCGATGGCCGTTTGGTCGATCTTGCCGGGTGGGATGTAAGGAAGGCGTTGCAGCTCCTGCTGCGGTCCAATCCCGCGCTCTATGAATGGCTGTGCTCGCCGATCGTCTACGTGGACGATGGCCGTTTCCGGGATGCCGCCAGGCCACTGTTCGAGAGGAACGCCAGCCCGGCGACCCTGGCGCATCATTATGCCGGTATCGCCAGAAAGACGGCGGCCCGGCATCTCGGCGATCGGACCACGGTCAACCTGAAACGGTATTTCTACATCATCAGGCCGTTGCTGTCGCTGCAATGGATCGTCGAACGTGGCGGCATCCCACCCATGAACATCCGCCAGTTGCTGGCCGGGCTGGTCCTGCCCTCGTCGGTCGTGGCCGAGATTGACGACTTGATCGGCCGCAAGGAGACCATGCCCGAGTTTGGCGATGGCCCCCGGATCGCGGAGATTGATCGCTGGATCAGTGAACGGATGCACGCCCTGGACCCGGAACGGATTGGCTTGCCCGCCTTGAAAAACGATGCCGCCCGCATGTCGGCCGATACCTTGTTCCGCACAACGGTACGTGGCCAAGGCTAGATGTGATTCAGGTTTGGAGCCCTCCGGTAGGGGAACCCGCAAACCCCACGCCGTCAGCCGGCATGGGACGGAGGAGTGTAGTGGCGCGGGTATTGAAAGCGCTGCCGGTCCCACAGATGTCATACCGGCGCGTGTTGCCGGTCCCCATCGTCCCGCGGACGCGGCGATTGCTGCGAAATGGGCCCCGGTGACAAGCACCGGGGTGACATTGGCGGGAGATTCGACGTCGTGCCAGTCCGCCGGATGGCGGACCAATCCGGCTTCCAGCCGTAACCCGAAGCCACCAGCTTGAGCCGGTGGTCGTTCACATGGAAACGCTCAGGCGGCGTCTGCCTGCCGCGCTGGCGCGCCGCAGCCCATGCGGACTGAGGGAAGTTCGCGCGGCAATGTCGTCGCGACCCGCCATGGGGCGCACGCAATGCCCCTTCCCGCACTTTCAATCCGTCACCGGCCATGGCATGGTCCGGCGAGATGGACACCAAAATGAATCCGAGGAAACGACCATGCCTGATGCCGTCATCGTCTCCACCGCCCGCACGCCCATTGGCCGCGCTTTCCGGGGTGCCTTCAACAAGACCCATGGTGCGACGCTCGGCGGCCATGCCGTGGCCGAGGCCGTCAAGAGGTCCAAGGTCGCACCCGAGGACATCGACGATGTGATGATGGGTTGCGCCATGCCGGAAGGCGCGACCGGCGGCAATATTGCCCGCCAGATCGCGATTCGGGCCGGCCTTCCGGTGACGGTCCCCGGCGTTACGGTCAACCGCTTCTGTTCGTCCGGCCTGCAGACCATCGCCATGGCGGCGCAGCGCATCCGTTCCGACGATGCCGGCATCATTGTTGCTGGCGGCCTCGAATCGATCTCGCTGGTGCAGTCGGACCAGAACGTCCTGGGCGTCAAGGATGCCTGGGTCGAGGAACACATGCCGGCCGTCTATTGGCCGATGATCCAGACCGCGGATAACGTTGCCAAACGCTACAATGTCAGCCGCGAGGTGCAGGACGCCTACGCCCTTGAAAGCCAGCGCCGCACCGCCGCGGGGCAGCAGGCCGGCAGGTTCGATGCCGAGATTGTCCCGCTCACCGCCGAGAAGAATCTGATCGACAAGCAGGGCAAGGTCACCGGCACCGAAGTCTTCACGCTCACGAAGGACGAGGGCAACCGCCCTGAGACCAACGCCGAAGGGCTCGCCAAGTTGAAACCCGTTGCAGGTGACGGCAATTTCGTCACCCCTGGCAACGCCAGCCAGCTTTCCGACGGAGCGTCGGCGTGTGTGCTCATGAGTGACAAGGAAGCCCAGAAGCGCGGGCTCACGCCAATGGGCATCTATCGGGGCTTCGAGGTAGCTGGCTGC
>JBKDZY010000609.1:0-2376 GCA_047971765.1 Hyphomicrobiaceae bacterium
CTCGGCCCGCTACAACATGAAAGGGTTGCCGGCCGCCGAGTTGCCGAAGATCTCGGAAGTGTTTCGTGACGGCTGGTACTTCGTGGCGGTGTTCGTGCTGCTCATTGTCATGCTGCTCTACATGCAGCGCGAGGCCCAGGCGCCCTACTATGCCACGGTGCTGCTGATTGCGATCAACCAGTTCTCGGCCAAGCATCGCTGGGGCTGGTCGGAGTTCATCCGCTTCCTCGAGGGCGTGGGCAAGCTGTTCGCGGAACTGGCGGCCATCCTGGCGGGTGTCGGTCTCATCATCGGCGCCCTGACCTTGACGGGCAAAGTCGGCAGTCTCACCTATGAACTGGTGCGTCTGGCCGGCCACAACGTGTTCATGCTGCTGGTCATGGGCGCGATCACCAGCTTCATCCTGGGCATCGGCATGACGGTGACGGCAGCCTATCTGTTCCTTGCCGTCACGCTCGCGCCGGCGCTTGTTTCTGCCGGCCTGGACAAGCTCGCGGTCCATCTCTTCATGATGTACTGGGGGATGATCTCGTTCATCACGCCGCCGGTTGCGCTCGGGGCCTTCGCGGCCGCGACGGTGGCCCAGGCCAGTCCCATGAAGACGGGGCTGGAGGCCATGCGGCTGGGTTCGATCATCTATTTCGTGCCGTTCTTCTTCGTGCTCAATCCAGCTCTCATTGGACGGGGCGAGCCCATGGAGATCGTCATCGTTCTTGCCACTGCGATCGCCGGCATCGTGCTGCTTTGCGGTTCGCTGCAGGGCTACATGTGGGGCATCGGGCGGCTTGACGGCAATTTCCTGGCGTGGCCTGCCCGCTTCCTGCTCGCCATCGGCGGCATCGTGCTGGCACTGCCGGGAAGCGATCTCATCGGCTTCACGCACATTGAGCTGTTGGAGATTGCAGCGGCGCTGCTGGCCGGCGGGTTCGCCCTCGCGTGGTTCGGGCGCGGCACGGAGCCGCAACCTGCCACCTGACGGCAGCCCCCCAGGGCAGCCCTGCGCCGCCCTGGCAAGCGTCGACGAACATGATGAGGCCGGCCAGAGCGATCTGGCTGGCCTTGTCATGTTCACAGCAATGGGCTCCGTCATCCGTCGCGCACCGGTCATGGCGTTCATGACTGCGGCGTCGCCCGGTCTCCGGCGCGGTCTATTTGGCCTGGAGCTGCCTGCCGAGGCGACCTGCCAGATCCTGGATGAACTGCCAGGCGACGCGGCCCGAGCGCGCACCGCGGGTCACCGACCATTCAAGCGCGTCACGGACGAGATCGTCGTCGGAAATCTCCAGGCCATAATGCCTGGCGTAGCCACGGATCATGTCGAGGTACTGGTCCTGGGTGCCGTTATGGAAGCCGAGCCACAGGCCGAACCGGTCGGACAGTGACACCTTCTCCTCCACCGCCTCGGACGGATTGATGGCCGTCGACCGCTCGTTTTCCATCATGTGCCGCGGCATCAGATGGCGGCGGTTGGAGGTTGCATAGAAGAGGACATTCTCCGGCCGCCCCTCGACACCGCCTTCAAGCACAGCCTTCAGCGACTTGTATGAGGTGTCGTCGTGATCGAACGAGAGGTCGTCACAGAAAATGATGAAACGATGATCTGTCTCGCGCATGTGGTAGAGGCAGCGGGGGAGGGCGTCGATGTCCTCGCGATGGATCTCGACGAGCTTCAGGTCCCTGCTCGCGAGATCGAGGCCCAGTTGACGGCGCACCTCGGCATGGCTCGCCTTCACGAGGCTGGATTTCCCCATGCCCCGCGCGCCCCACAGCAGGGCGTTGTTGGCGGGCAGCCCCCTGGCGAACTTGAGGGTGTTCTCGAGCATCTGGTCGGCGGCACGCTCTATGCCCTTGAGCAGGGCCAGCGGCTGACGATTAACCCTTTGAACGGGAATGAAGGCTTCAGGCGCCGTCTGCCAGACGAAGGCTTCCGCGACCGAGAAATCAATCGCCGGGGCTGGCGGTGGCGCCATCCGTTCCAATGCGGCTGCCAGGCGCTCGAGGCGATCGATAAGGTTCGGATCGACAGTCATAGTCTCAGTTGCTCCTCGGGCTGGGTCTTATGGGGCTGGGTCTTGGGGGAGGCCGGATCTGGGGTTCAGTCTGGAGGCTCGGTCTGGCGGATGGCTTAAGTGCTTGTGCGGGCGCTTCTATATACGCTTGTGGCCGAAACGTCATCCTTCCCCGGTGCGGCGCTAGGGCGCTGACGGGCCCGCGCCACGGATTGGCTCTGGAGGCCAGCCGCCCCCTTGGCGTCGATTTCACACTGCGACGCTGAAACCCGGGCCAAAGGCAGTGCAAAAAAACTTGGCATGTTGCAAATGAAGGCGCGGTCTCTATAGTCCGCGGCGCAGCCGACGGGACAGGCGGCCTGCGCGC
>JBKDZY010000610.1:0-7730 GCA_047971765.1 Hyphomicrobiaceae bacterium
CGATCCGCGCCCCGATCATCGTCTTTGCCAGTCACGGTGACAACATCACGCCCCCGCAGCAGGCGCTGAACTGGATCGCGGAGACCTATGCCGACGTGCAGGAAATCCGCATCCGTGGCCAGCGTATCGTCTATATGGTGCATGAACAGGTCGGGCATCTGGGAATCTTTGTATCCTCGCAGATCGCGAACAGGGAACATACCGAGGTCGCCTCCACCTTGAAGACGATCGAGGCGTTGGCTCCGGGTCTCTACGAGATGACGATCGAGGACGTGACCGAGAAGGACGGGCACAAGCACTTCACCGTCGGCTTTGCCGAGCGCACGTTCGAGGACATACGAAAGATTGACGACGGCCACGATGACGAAAGGTATTTCGCCGCTGTTGCGCACGCTTCCGAGGTGCAGGCGCAGGTCTACGATGCAATGATCCGGCCGGTCATCCAATCCATGGTGACAGACAACGCAGCCGAAATGAGCCGCGCGCTGCATCCCGAGCGCATCAGCCGTGCGCTCATGTCATCGAAGAACCCGGCGATGAAAACCATCGAGAACGCCGCCGGGACGCTGCGCGAAACGCGGGCGAAAGCGGCACCGGACAACCCGTTCCTTGCAGCCGAGGCGCTGTGGGTCCAGGGGGTCGAACAGGTGCTCGACTTCTGGCGCGACAGCCGTGACATGGCCTATGAGCTTGCCTTCTACACGATGTGGGGCACCCCCTGGGCGCGCGCTTTCGGGCGCACGCATGAAGCGCGGCGGACACTCAAGAACCGCGACGAGTTGCGCGGATTGCCCGAGGTCTCCCAGGCGCTCTTCGCCATCGAGCAGGGCGGGTTTGCCGAGGCCGTGATCCGGATGCTGGTGCTGCTCGCGGACAATCGCGGCCAGGTTCGGCGCGACCGACTGGAACGCTCCGCGCGCGTGCTGACACAGGACGAGCCGTTCTGTTCCCTTGGCGCCGAACGGCGCGCCATGATCATCCATCAACAGACGCTGATCGCCTCCTACGAGCCGGAACGCGCCATCGAGACGCTTCCGACCCTGCTGAATGATCAGGCGGAACGCGTGCTGGCGCTGAGGGTGGTCCGCTACATTCCCGGGTCCATCGACGAAATGTCGCCGCGAACGCTGACGCTTCTGCAGCGGTTCCACGATGTCCTCGGGCTGCCGCATCTGACCGCGGACGTGAAGGAGGATCCCTTGGCTGGCCCAGGCCAGGACATCACCGACATCGAGGCCACCAGCGCACCATCCCGGTTCCGCTGGGTCAAGGCCGTCGGCCAAACTGCCGCGAAAGGGCTCAACTGACATGCATCTCGTGAACAAGACTTTCGATGAGCTGGCACCGGGCGACAGGGCCGAACTCCGGCGGCTGGTGACGCCGGACGACCTCTATGTGTTTGCCGCTGCGTCCGGAAACTATAACCCGATGCATCTTGCCGACACCGACCTGGACAATGACGGACGGGCGGAGCGCGTCGCGCCTGGCATGTTCGTGGCCTCGCTGATCTCGGCTGTCCTCGGCAACCAGCTTCCCGGCGCCGGTACGCTCTACCGTCGGCAGGTTCTGGAGTTTCACGATCGTGCCCATGCCGGCGAGGAGCTGATCTGTTCGGTCGAGGTGCTGGAGAAGCTCGCCGACGGTGCGATCAGGCTCTCCACCAGGGTGCGCCGGGCAAGCGATGACAAGGTGATCCTGTCGGGCGAGGCGGAAGTCCTGGCGCCGGTGACCAAGTTCGATCATGACGATATCGAGGTGCCGGGCCTCATCGTCCAGCGCCATCGCCATTTCGATGCGCTGCTGGAGCGCGCCAGGCCGCTGCCGGCGCTTCCAACGGCGGTCGTTGCTCCTGGCGATTCCAATTCGCTGGGCGGTGCGCTTCTGGCCGCACGCGAAGGCCTGATCGTGCCAATCCTGATCGGCCGCGCACCGGAAATCCGCGCTGCTGCCGAACACATGGGCGGGAACATCTCGGGATTTGAACTGATCGACGTGCCAGGCGGCGACAAGCTCGCCGCCGCACGGGCCTGCGATCTGGTCAACGAAGGCAAGGCCGCCGCGGTCATGAAGGGGCACCTTCATACCGACGATCTGCTGGTGCCCATGCTCGACAAGCAGACCGGCCTGCGCATCGGGCGCCGCTTCACCCATGTCTTCGTCATGGATGTGCCGGGCCAGCCCTATCCGGTGTTCGTGACGGACGCCGCCATCAACATCGCACCCGACCTGTTGACCAAGGCCGATATCGTCCAGAATGCCATTGACCTTGCCTTGTCCCTGGAGATCGAGCCGCGTGTCGGCATCCTTTCCGCGGTCGAGACCGTCAACCCCGCGATCCAGTCCTCGCTCGACGCCGCAGCCCTGTCAAAGATGGCGGATCGCGGCCAGATCAAAGGCGGCCTGGTCGACGGGCCTCTGGCAATGGACAATGCCATCGATCTGGGCGCAGCCAGCACCAAGGGGCTCAAGGGAGGCGTCGCGGGCCGGGCCAATATCCTGGTGGTGCCGGGCCTGGATGCCGGCAACATGCTGGCCAAGCAGCTTGCCTTCGTCAGCCATGCCGAGGGCGCTGGCCTGCTGTTGGGCGCGAAGGTGCCGGTGATCCTGAACTCGCGCTCGGACAGTCCGAAATCGCGACTGGCCTCCTGCGCCGTCGCGGCGCTGTATCATGCGGCGAGGCGTGCGGCATGACGCAGGCTGTTCTGACGCTGAATGCGGGATCGTCATCGCTGAAAATCGCGCTGTTTCCGGCCATGGGCGATCGCGCCATGGTCACGGGTCTTGTCGATAGCATAGGGCCCGGTGCGGTGCTGACACTGAAGAAGGCCACGGGGGAAGCCATCACGCCGGCGTCCGGCGATATGTGCACCCATGCCGCCGCGATTCAGGTGGCGGTGACGAGCCTGGGGACCGCATTTCCCGGCCTGGAACTGCTCGCGGTGGGCCATCGCGTCGTGCACGGCGGCGCCCACTATGCCGCGCCCATCACGATCGGCGACAAGGAACTGGAGTTTCTGGAAACCCTGGCGCCCTTCGCGCCGCTTCATCAGCCGCACAACCTTGCCGGCATCCGGGCGGCGGTGGAGACCTTTCCGGGCGTGCCGCAGGTCGCCTGTTTCGACACGGCCTTTCACCGCAACCACCCCTGGGTGAACGACACGTTCGCGCTGCCCCGCGCGCTTTACGACGAGGGCGTGCGCCGCTACGGCTTTCACGGGCTCAGCTACGAGTATGTGGCGGGCGAACTACACCGCATCGCGCCGCATCTTTCGGATGGCCGGGTCGTCGTCGCCCATTTGGGCAATGGCGCATCGATGTGCGCAATGCAAGACGGCCGTTCGATGGCCTCGACCATGGGGTTTTCGGCACTGGACGGGCTGCCGATGGGTACGCGCTCGGGCCAGCTTGATCCCGGCGTGGTGCTTTACCTGATGGATCAGCGCGGCATGAGCGCCACCGACATTTCCGATCTGCTCTACAAGAAGTCCGGTCTCCTGGGGCTGTCGGGCCTGTCGAACGACATGCGCACGCTGGAACAGGCGGGTACCCCGGAAACGGCTCAGGCCATCGACTATTTCGTCTTTCGCGCGCAGCGTGAGGTCGGGGCGATGGCCGCCGCGCTCGGCGGGATCGACGCGTTGGTCTTCTGTGGTGGCATCGGCGAGAACTCCCGGCTGATCCGCGCCCGTATCTGCGAACGCCTCGGCTGGATGGGAATCGAGATCGACCATGACCGCAACAGCCGGAACGCGGCTGTGATCTCCTCCGAGATGGCGCGCACCACGGTGATGATCGTGCCCACGAACGAGGAACTCGTCATCGCCCGAGCCGCGCGGAAGGCCGCCGGCTTAACGGATCGAAACGCGGCATGACGGCGGCTTGGGGCTCGAGGCCGCAGCGGAGATGATCCCGGTGCGGTCCGGTGGCTGACGTCGCGGGACACGATGATCGAGCGCACCCGGACCGGCGGCCTGGAACGCGGTGGACGCGCAGGCAAGAACCGGCCGTGCTGCGCGTCCTGGTGTGCGTCAGAACTTGTAGGAGAACATCACGGATCCGCTGCGCTGGTAGGCATCCGCATTGCCGGCAAAGGTGCCCTTGAGCGTGAAGTCGAGGCCTTCCAGCACGCGGCCGCTCAGGCCGATGTCGAATTGCACCATCTCTTCCGGTGCGGCAAGCCCGTTCACGTCCCAACTGAAACCGCGTGCGGCCAGAGATTCGACCGTCAACGCACGCTCGGTGCTGAACTCCCGCATGTAGGCAACGCGACCGAAGACGCTGATCCAGGCCTGATCGGTCAGCATGTTGGTCATCTCGAACCGCACACCCGCCAGCATGGCGCTCGATTCCGCGATCTGGGTGTGGAAGTAGTTGCCATAGACCGGCTCGTTTTCCTTCCATGATGGCTGCATCAGCCTGTCATACTGGTAGGCCACGAACGGCGAGAGCGCGAATGCGCCAAGCTGCTGGCGGTAGCCGAGCTCGACAGCGGTGCCGACGGCATAGGCATTGTAGTCGCCGGTTACACGGCGGCCCAGCGCGAAGCGTTCGGAATCATTGGCAAAGGCACCCGTCGACACAAGCCCCTTGCCATAGAAGCCGAGATCGGACCAGGCCATGCCGTAGGCGGCAACCGATCCACCCTCGGTCTCGCCGTGGGTCCAGCGGCCGGGCACCGCGTTGTTGAGCTGGTTGACGTCGAACGCGGCGCCAACCAGGGCATTGGGGGTGAGCCGCGCCTCCCAGCCGCCCGACGCAGACCGGATTGTATAATTTGTGGACGCGGTGTTGGGATTGCCATCCTGGCTGCCCTCAAAATACGTCGTCTCGAACCAGCTCCGGTATTTGCGGCGGCACTCCTCCACGACCCGCGGATCGCGGCCGTTGCAGTAGGCAAGCGAGTCTGCTCCGCTCATGACCGAGGAGGCGAAGCGGGCGCGGGCGCCGAACGACGACTGCTGGGATGCCGTAAGCCCCTCGCCAGTGAGCGAGTCATAGGCGCGCTGCAAGGCCTCCAGTGAATTGATGCGCAGCAACTGGTTGGCGATGACCTGGTACGACTGGATACCGGCAGACTGGATGCCGTTGACCGCATTGGCGAAATTGGAGGCGTTCTCGGTCAGCCCATCCGGATTGTAGTTGATCATGTAGTCGACAAACAGCGTGTCTCCGATTGTCGAGAGCGTCGCCGAGAACACGGGCGTGGTCGATGAGGTGCCGCTCGCGAAGGTCGGGTAGATGGCGATCCCGTTGTTGATCAATCCGCCGTCCGCCTGCAGGATCGGAATATGGAAGGTGCCCGGCTTGCCGGCGCCCGTGTAGGGTTCAAGCGTGACGAATCCGCCAAGGGTCGCCGTATCGGTTACCTTGACGAAGTCGGTGTAGTCCGCCGCTGCCGCGCCCGTCTGGAACGAGATGTTGGTGAGCATCTGGCCGTCGGTGTTCTGGACGAAATTGCCGATGATGGTGGTCACGCCATTCGGATTGCTGGCGGACATCACCTGATCGAGTGCACCCGGCGAGAAGTAGGCGTTGTTGGTGAACGTGCCGCCGCCGAGATCGACCGTGCTGCCGGCGTTGTAGGTCGCGCCACTATCGTTCAGCAGCGAGTTCGTTCCCGATCCGAGCAGGATGTTGCCGGTTATGACGCCGCCATGGAGGTTCTGGATCGCATCATTGCCAGTGGTGCCGCTGATAGCCGTGTCATAGATGCCGCCGGCGGTGCCGATGAAGGCGTCACCGGGCGACAATGACACATCCTGGCCGTTGATGATCGTGTTGTTCGCTCCCTCGATCAACACGATGGCCGTGCCGCCAAGACCCGCGCGGATGAGTGCGTCGTTGATGGCGGTGATATCGCCGCCTCCGGTCGCACCCGTGCTTTCGAGATGAACGGCGGTGCAGCCGGCAGCCTCGCAGGCAACGGTCGACGTGATCCCGTTGAAGAAGTCGATGGTGCCGCCACTCCCGATATCGGAATGCGTCCGGGCGAAGATGGGGCTCGCGTCGGCACCGGTCGTTATGATTATTCCACCCGGGCTGTTCCGGTGATTGTTGATCGAGATGTTCCCCGCATCGGCACTCGTCGCACCGGCATAGTTGAACACCTGCGTATCCGCGACGACAGCGTGCGATCCAGTGCCGGAGGTTGCGACGTCGCCCGTGTTGTCAATGCTGATCTCACCGGAAGCAAACGCGGTGGCATAGCTCAGCGCCATTATGTTCGATGCGTTCGTGGACGATGTCCGCAACGTCCCCTTGTTGGTGACGATCACATCCCCGGCACCACCGGATTGCGTCCCGGACGGCAATCCATCCCAGAAGAGATCCTGAGGCAGGTAGCTTGTCGTTTGACCATAAATGCCGCCGATGCTGATGGCCGTGATCGCATCCGAGCGCAGGCCGAACGTCGCGATGTCACCGGTGTTGTTGACGACAACGTTTCCGCCTGTGCCGCCGACAAGACTGGCTGGTCCGGTCACCGTGCCTGCCGTGCCGGCGGTTCCCGCCCCACCGGCAGACCAGTAGACGTAATTGTAACAACCAGCATTCACATCGCAGTAGGAAGCATTGCCAGCCGCTCCGGGGGTGCCCGCAGCTCCGCCATTGCCGAACGTCCCGCCCACGCCACCGATCGCACCCAGGCTCTCAGCCAGGATCGCCGAGGAATATCCTTCCCCCGTGGTCATCAGGTGCTGGGCGTTGGTGACGGAAACGTTGCCTGCATTGCCGCCGATGCCACCGGCACCGCCTGCCCCACCGTCACCACCATCACCGGCGGCACCGGCGACACCGGCAACAGAGTCATTGCCACCAAACGTAGGCGTCCCCACAGGTATTGAATCGACCTGGCTTCCAGGCATGCCTCCAGTGCCGCCTACGCCTCCGGCCCCACCGGCGCCGCCGGCTCCACCAACACCGCCAACACTTTGGGCGAAAATAGCAGTCGTCCGGGCTGTTATCGATCCGCCGGCCGCGGTTGTGACGTTCACGCTGCCGCCCGTGCCACCCGCGCCGCCGGCGCCGCCCGTGCCGCCAGTGCCTGCGTCGCCGCCGGCACCGCCATCACTGGCGATGAACAGACTTTCGAAATTCCCATCGCCTGCACCGTCTCCACCGCTACCGCCCTTGCCACCGGTGCCGCCTGCGCCACCCGTGCCGCCCACGCCGCCGCTACTTAGCGCAGCGACGCCAATGTTCTCGACAGTGAGGACGCCTGCCCCGAGATCAACGGTCACTGCGCCGCCTGCACCGCCCGTGCTTCCGCGGCCACCAGTGAATCCATTACCACCCGTGCCGCCAGCCGAGCCGGTCCCCGCGTTCACCTGGCTCAGGTAATCCGTGGCGGCGGCGCCGTCGCCACCGGTGCCACCCTGACCGCCGGTTCCGCCCTGGCCACCGGTGCCTCCTTGACCGCCTCTGCTCTGCAGCATGTGTCCGTTCACGGCCTCAGCCACGACAATGGTGCTTTGCAGGGTGACAGCCGCGCCATCGCCGCCGTTCCCCGCAATTCCGCCGGTGCCGCCCAGGCCACCGGTGCCTCCGGAATTCGAGCGTCCCACCATGACCGCCCAACCGAGCAGGTCGGTGTTATGAACGCCTGCAACCGCGTTGGCGCCATGTCCACCCAATCCGCCAGGCCCGCCCTGACCGCCTGTGCCGCCTTGTCCGCCTATCGAAGCCAGCGATGAAATGGTCTGTGCGGTGACGCTATCGGCATAGAGCTGCAG
>JBKDZY010000611.1:0-9866 GCA_047971765.1 Hyphomicrobiaceae bacterium
TGGCCCTCCGCGGCTGCCTTCGCCGCTTCCCCCACATCGCCGACATAGACCGGCTGGAACCTGGTGCGGCCGCCGCCGATCAGCGGCAACAGACCGCCCCTTGCGGCCATGGCACCGAAGCGGTTGAAGAAGTCGTCCTCGGGGCCGAACACGACGGACGGGCGCAGGATGACGGCATCGGGGAATTCAGCCAGGACAGCCGCTTCCCCGGCGGCCTTGGTGCGGGCATAGCGCGCCGCCGAATCCGTGCTGGCGCCAATGGCCGAAATGTGGACAAACTGTTCCGCACCGGCGGCCTTTGCGGCCCGGGCCATGGCGCGGGCGCCTTCCACATGCACAGCCTCGAAACTCTGTGAACCGGACGGCGCGAGGATGCCGACGGCATTGACGACGGCGCGGGCGCCTTCCACCGCGCGCGCGACCGAATCGGCATAGCGCACGTTGGCCTGGACCGGAAACACCTGTCCGACATGGCCCATGGTCTGCAGGAAGCCTGCAAGGTCGGGCCTGCGCACGGCGGCGCGTACCCGCCAGCCGTCGCGTGCGAGCGAGCGCACCACATGCCGCCCCACGAACCCTGAGCCGCCGAAGACCGTTGCCAGACTGTCGTGCCCCGTCGTCTCAGCCATCGTCCTGCGCTCCTTTAATGCGCCGTGCCATCCCAATCGGCGCAGCAATACATGGACCCGGAACCCGGCTCAAGAGCCAGCGGGCCGGTTTCAGCAAAGCCGTTCGCGCACAGTGTGATCCGTGTCGTGCGCCGCCGCATCCTAGAGCGGCGGCCGGGCCGATGGAAAGAACAAATAATGTCGCCTGGCCAGTGACTTGCCGGGGCAGACATATCGGCCACCGAACCCAGCCACGCCGGAGGACAATCTGCGGTCCCACTCATCGCCTTGTTGTCGCGGGGGCGAAGCAGCCGCGCCGGCAACACCCGGCGCGCGCGGGGGCCCCAACCCTGGTGTGCGCCAGCCCTACCGCGCCGCGATCGCCACCATTTCGAGAAGGACGTTTTCGCCCAGGTCCGCCACGCCGATGCCTGCGCGCGCCGGCATCCGGTTCTCGCCAATCTCGGCCTTCCAGACCGCATCGAAAGCCGGCTTCTGGTTGAGATCAGAGAAATAGATGGTTGCCTGCAGGACCTTGCCCAGATCAGAGCCGTTGGCTTCGAGCAGCGTCTTGAGCTGGCGCATGACGTCTTTTGCCTGGCCCTGCATATCGAGCGTCAGGTCTTCGGCAACGATGCCCGCGAGGTACAGCGTGCCGTTGTGCTCGACTACCTCATGCAAAATTCCGCCGTATGGCGCGTGTCGCTTGATCGTGCTCACGTGGTCTCCTCCATTTTATGGCGTTTCAGGTTCAGATGGAAACGCCCGGGCCGCAACAGCGGCTCAGGCAGCATACGCCGCGCCCCCGCAGGACCAGGCCTTTAGCCCGGTGCGGTCCGTGAGCGCAGACAGGCCGGACCTGATCCGGTTTTGCCGGAATTGGCCGAGGGATTGACCGGGCACGGATGGGCCTACCCGGACGCCCATTGTCACCGATAGCCATCATTCGGCGGGCTGCAAGGGCTGCCGGCTATTTCCTGCTGGTGTGACGCGCAAGGATCAAAGCCGATAATGCTGGCGGATCATGGCTTCGAACCAGTGTTGAGGCAGCACGGACTTGAGGCTGACACCGGCACGCTCGATGAAGGTTCCCGCTGAAACGCGGACAGGCGGCTTTTTCTGATTGAGCAGCTTCTCGATGGCGCGTGCGATCACTTCGGGGCCTCTCGCCTCGGCCACCAGCTTGTCATAGAGGTCAACGGTCGCGCGGAACCTCTCGAAATAGGGAGATCCCGTTCCGGCAGACCCGGCCTCCTCCTGGCTCGCCGGAAACTCCGTTCGGATATCGCCTGGGTGCACGGCGCTGACATGGATGCCGAAGGGCTGGACCTCATACCTGAGCGCCTCGACCATGCCATCTATCGCGAATTTCGAGGCCGAGTAGTGCCCGAGGAACGGCAGCGCGATCAGGCCACCGATGGAGCCAACCACGACGATGCGGCCACCGCCTTGCGCACGCATGATTGGCGCTGCCGCACGGATCAATCGCACGGCGCCGAAGTAATTGACGGCGAACTGGCGCTCGGCCTCCTCGGGACTGACGTCCTCTATGGAGCCGGCGATGGCGAAACCGGCGCATTGCACGAGCGCGTCGATGCGGCCATGGCGGCGCATTATTTCGCTGATGCCGGCATCGACACTTGCCTGGTCCGTGACGTCCATGGGAAGTTTTTCCCACCGGCCACGGGGTAGGCGAGCAGCGGCATTCGCGCCCGGCATCGCGTTCGGCGTCTGACTTGCGGGCGCCGAAACATCCTGCCTGTTTTCATCACGGGAGAACCGGCGTGCGGTCCCGATGACGGTCCAGCCTGCACCGGCCAGGCGATCCGCGGTCACCGCCCCGATGCCGGACGATGCACCGACAACGACCGCGACTTTCCGAAGGTGACTTGTCTGTGCCATGTCCCCTTCCCCTTTTTTCCGTCTGCGCCACTAGCTGGCCAAGGATCCCAGGACAGAAAACCCGGCCGCGGCTGCCGAAGCAGATTGCGACCGGGGCCAATTTATCAAACCCACGGCGTCAACAACACCGCCAGCGGACAGAGTTGTCCACCAGCCTTAACGCCTTCAAATCCTGGCGAGTTCTTCAGCCGTCACCTCAACCGCCTGGCGGACCTGATCCTCGGTATGCGCAGCATTGAGGAAGAAGCGCAGGCGGCCGGCCTTCATCGGCACGCCCGGGTAGACGATAACCGACGGGTTGATGCCGCGGGCGAAGACGGCATGCCACAGCTTGATGGCCTTCAGCACATCACCCGCGATCACCGGAAGCATGCCATAGCCAGAAGAAATACCTGTGTTCAGCTTGCGCTCCCTGGCAAGGTCAAGGAACAGGCGGCCATGGCTGTGGAGGCGCTCCACGCGCTCGGGCTCGGACCGGATGACCCGGATGGAGGCAAGGGCTGCGGCTGTCATGGCCGGAAGCAGGCTGACCGAGTAGACGAAGCCCGGCGCGGTGTGCTTGAGCACATCGATCAGCGCGCGGTTGCCAGCGATGTAGCCACCGCATGCCGCCAGTGTCTTGGACAGTGTGCCCATCCAGATATCGACCTTGCTGGCGTCGATACCCGCATGCTCGGCGATGCCGCGGCCGTTCCTGCCGAGCACACCCAGGCCATGGGCATCGTCAACCATCAGCCAGGAACCGAACTTCTCCTTGATCTCGACGGCGCGCGGCAGATCGGTGAGATCGCCTTCGGTGGAATAGAGCCCCTCGATGATCACCAGGCAATTGCGATGCTTGTGGCGCTCGCGGCGCATGATCTGCTCGAGTTGATCAAAATTATTGTGCTTGAAGCTGATCGTGGTCGCGCGCGACAGGCGCATACCGATGACCGCACTGTTGTGCACGAATTCGTCATGGATGATCAGGTCATCTTCCGTCATCACCGTACCGATGCACGATACGTTGGCAGCATGGCCACTGACGAACAGGACGGCGTCCTCCACACCAAGAAAATCGGCGATTTCCCGCTCGAGCTCGTGGTGCAACGGCGTCTCGCCGGACACCATGCGGCTTGCCGATGTACATGGTCCGTAGGTGTCGATGGCGTCCTTCATGGCCTTGGTGAGGGCCGGATGCTGGTTCAGGCCGAGATAATCGCACCAGGCAAAATTCAGCTTGGATTCGCCGTTGATCGTGACGAAGTTGCCGTCTGCGCCTTCGATGGTATTGAAAAACGGAGACTTGACGCCGAGCATGGCGCCGACCTGTTCCCACTGCCGCTTCGACTTGGCCAACGGAAGATCGGCAAAATCGGGCTGCCGATAGGTGCGCTCGACGTTGTCTGCGCGACCTCCACTCAGCCTGTTCATGGTTTCAGACAGGCGCTTGTTCCAGGATGTTGTTGCCATTCCTACCTCATGCCGACGCGCGACTGGGCATGCATGCTGCCCTCGGTCTCAGTTGCCGCGTTTCTTTTGCGATTTGAATTGCTTAAAGTGTTTCTGAAGCGAGATTTTTCTCTCGAAGTCCGTACAGTTTCCGCCGTCTACAAACGGCCAGTAACTGCTCCGATGCGACTGCGCGCAATTGACGCCCCTCTCCAGGGTTAACGGGCGAAATACACTCTTTTCCGTTCAGAGATAGTCCCTATTTTACTCAAACTGCCCTTTCGCGCCACCATGTCGCAGTCAATGAATGCCGCCTAGTTCAGGGAGTTACGCAAGGGCGAGAAGCTAGTGGTCGAATATTAAGGCCAACCAAAGGCAAGACGAACAATCGCGACGACGGCGCTTCCCGGAGACCACGAGCCCACGAGCCCACGGGATGATCCGGCATCGCCGGTTGCGCGCCAAAGGGGAAAAATCCAATGCTGAAGTGGGTTTGCTTCGACGTCGGTGAGACACTTTTCGACGAGCGCGGCTTGTGGTCGCGTTGGGCGCAGTGGCTCAATGCCACTCCGGAAACGTTCATCCAGGAGCTGAAAACCATCATTCAACGTGATGATCCGTACCAGAAGGTCTTCTCGGTGTTCCGACCAGATTTCGATATCGCGGTGGAGAAGGCTCGGCGGCAAGCTGCGGGATAGGTCACGACATTCATTGCCAGCGATCTGTTTGCCGACGTCAAGCCGGCTCTTGGCGCGCTCAAATCACAGGGCTATCGGATCGGCATTTCGGGAAATACGAGCCTTGAGACTGAAACGGCCGTTGCCGCGGCAAACCTTGCCCCCGATTTCATCGCGAGTTCTGCCAGGTGGGGCGTCTCCAAACCAGCATGCGGATTCTTCGAAAGACTGATGCAGGAATGCGGGACCGAAGCGCACGAAATTGCCTACGTCGGCGACAGGCTGGACAACGATGTGAGCGGGGCGATCGAAGCCGGCATGACCGGCATCTGGCTCAAGCGGGGGCTTTGGGCCGACTTTCAAGGCAGACAACGCGATGCCAGCTTCGCCACCGCCACAATCGACACTCTCGCGCAACTGCCCGACGTGCTTGGCCGGCTTGCGCCCACCCCGGAAGTCTGATGATCTGAACCCATAAAAATCCATCTCTCCGGCCGTGCCAGGCGGCAGCGAAAGATAAAAAAATGGGAGGATTTCAATGGCACAGGCATTCGAACTCGATAGTTTCATCGAGGACTGCAAGGAGGCGCGACGCGCAGACCCGACGCACAAGGCCATGCGCGAGGTCGTCCAGCGGGCCGTTTCCGATCCGAACGCCGTCATGAAAGGCCTGGGTGAACCGACGCGGGCGGGCGTGAGTACGCTCTACCACGCGCCCGACCTGACCGTTCTTAACCTCGTTTGGGGACCGAAGATGATGATCATGCCCCACAACCATGGAATCTGGGCCGTCATCGGCATATATACTGGACGAGAAGACAACATCTTCTGGAAGCGGGTTGCCGGCTCGAAGGATGGTCATGTGGAAGCCGTCGGCGCCAAGACGCTTGGCGAGACAGACACGGAGCCACTTGGGCACAACATCATTCATTCGGTCATCAATCCGCTGAACAGGTTGACGGCTGCCATCCATGTCTATGGCGGTGATTTTTTTGGAGAGCACCGAAGCGAATGGGATCCTGAAACGCTGACCGAGGAGCCCTACAGTTTCGAACGTGCACGAAAACTGTTCGAGGATTCGAACGCGGGGCTGGCGAAGTCAGCCTGAGCCAGGCCGGCGGGCTGTCGTCGCTGGTGATCGCGTTTCGGACCTGGGACCGACAGCGGGTGCGATAGCCCCCGGGCAGCGAGGGTTTCACGGAAGGACCGCCCATGAGATTTGCAACGCTCGTTTTGACCAGCCTCATGCTGGCGGCACTGGTTTCCCAGGCGGATGCCCGTGAGAAGCGCCACAGACGCTATTCGGCGGATCGCGACGATGGCTACAGCCGAACATACCGCGAGCGGCCCGACACCGTTGACCGGCGCGGCCTATGCCAACGAGACACGGGGGTTCCAATGGAGGACCTCAATCTCAATCGGCGATGTGACCGGGAAGAGTTCTGGAATCGCATCAAGGACCGCGGCGGAAGCTGGAACTGAACCATTTCCACCAAAGCCCGAGTTGGTAGGGCTCGTTGTCGCTCACGTGCTGTTGCGGCCGGCTGGCCGGAGGCACTGAAACGGCCACGAACACTGGGCAAGGGCAACATGTGCCGATGACAACCGCCACGGAAGCGGTTATCGGATCGGGCATGTTGCACATCAACGACCTCACCTTCCGCATCGAGGGCAAGCCGATCCTCGAAGGAGCGAGCGTTGCCATCCCGACAGGCCACAAAGTGGGGCTGGTGGGTCGCAACGGCGCGGGCAAATCCACGCTTCTCAAGCTCGTCACCGGTGACCTCACGCCCGATGACGGCGGCATCGTCATGGCACGCGATGCGCGCCTCGGCTACGTCGCCCAGGAAGCTCCGGGTGGTGACGATACACTGATCGACTGGGTGCTGGCCGCCGATACGGAACGCGCCCAACTGATGGCCGAGGCCGAGACCGCGACCGATCCGGAGCGCATTGCCCTCATCCAGGAACGGCTGGTGGCGATAGACGCGCACGCGGCGCCGTCGCGGGCGGCGGCAATCCTGGCGGGCCTCGGTTTTGACGATGCAGCGCAGAACAGGGCTTGCCGCGAATATTCCGGCGGCTGGCGCATGAGGGTGGCACTGGCGGCCGTGCTCTTTCTCGAACCGGAAGTGCTGCTGCTCGACGAACCCACCAACTACCTCGACCTTGAAGGCACCCTGTGGCTCGAAGGCTATCTGCGCACCTACCCGCACACGGTGGTGATCGTCAGCCACGACCGCGACCTTCTGAACCGCTGTGTCGGCCACATCCTGCATCTGGAGCGCAGCAAGCTTACCCTCTATTCCGGTGGCTACGACGCCTTCGAGGATGCGCGACGCGAGAAACAAAGACTCGACCTCAAGCTGGTGAAGAAGCAGGAGGAAGTGCGCGCCCATCTCGAGGCATTCATTTCCCGTTTCAAGGCAAAGGCCACGAAGGCGGCGCAGGCGCAAAGCCGGATCAAGGCGCTTGCCCGAATGCAACCGATTGCGGCCCAGGTGGAAGAGCGTGTTGTGCCGTTCAGCCTGCCGGCGCCGGAGCGGCTGCTGGCCAGCCCGATCATCAAGCTCGAAGGTGCCTCGGCGGGGTATGCTCCCGAGTCCCCTGTCCTCACCCGGCTCGATCTCACCATCGACCAGGATGACCGCATTGCCCTGCTTGGCGCCAACGGCAATGGCAAGTCGACCTTTGCCAAGCTGATTGCGGGGCGGCTCCCCCCACTCGGCGGCACGCTCAAATCGCCCCAGAAGATGGTGGTCGGGTATTTCGCCCAGCATCAACTCGACGACCTCGAGGCCGACCTCACGCCGCTCGACCAGATCACCCGGCTCATGCCTGACGCCAGCGAAGCCGAGCGGCGCGGCCGGCTTGGCACTTGGGGGTTCGGCGTCGAGAAGGCGGAGACCAGGGCGAGGAACCTCTCGGGTGGCGAGAAGGCCCGGCTTTTGATGGCCATGACGGCCTTCCACTGCCCGCATCTGCTGATCCTCGACGAGCCAACCAATCATCTCGACGTAGACAGCCGGGAAGCCCTGGTGCAGGCGCTCAATGCCTACGAAGGGGCGGTCATCCTGATCAGCCACGACCGGCACCTGATCGATGCGAGCGCCGACAGGCTCTGGCTCGTCAGGAACGGCAGCGTCAGGGCCTTTGACGGGGACATCGAAAGCTATCGCGCGCAATTGCTGGCCGAGCGGGGCGGCAGGAACCGGGCCGGCAACTCCGGCAAGGCCGCCAGCGAGGTGAAGGCGTCACGCGCCGACCAGCGTCGAGAAGCCGCCGAGCGCCGCGCCCAGCTTGCACCATTGAAGAAAGCGATGCAGGCCGCGGAAAAGAAACTCGAAGGGCTCTCTGACATCCTCTCCCGGCTCGACCAGGCGCTAGCCGACACGGAGCTTTACCAGAAAGATCCTGCAAAAGCCCAATCACTGCTGATGGATCGCGGCAAGACCGCCAAGGCCCTGGAGCAGGCGGAGGAAGCGTGGCTCGCGGCCACCGAAGCCTTCGAAAACGCGGAGCAGGCCGCAGAGTCGGGCCAAGGGGCATAGAAACTCGATCCGAAAGACCACGGAAACGGGGTCTCTGGATAAAGTTCGGCCGATGGCCACGAAGCTATCGAGGGGACTTCGCGCAACTTTCAGGCATTGGGCCAATTAATGACACGGGGCTTCTTGCCCTAGCGACGACATGAGCCTATGGTCCGCGCCGCCTCATTGCGAGGCACCATCGACGCACGGTGGGCCAGGCCCTGCCGCGACGTTGCCCCCATCGAAAGCCGCTCCTGAAAGGCATAGGTCATGGGCTTTTTCTCTGACGCCATCAATCGCATTGGGGTTTCTGCGACCATGGGCGTGTCGGCGAAAGCACGCGCGCTCGCAGCGGAAGGCCGCGAGATCATCATTCTCTCCCAAGGCGAGCCCGACTTCGAAACGCCCCCGAACATCAAGGCGGCGGGCATCAAGGCGATCCAGGACGGCAAAACGAAATATACGGACACCGATGGCATTCCCGAGCTCAAGGATGCCGTGGCCGCGAAATTCAAGCGCGAGAACGGTCTCGACTACAAGCGCAGCCAGATCTCCATTGGAACCGGCGGCAAGCAGGTGCTGTTCAACGCCCTGATGGCCACGATCAATCCCGGCGATGAAGTCGTGATGCCGGCGCCCTGCTGGGTGTCCTACGCCGACATCGTGCAGCTTTGCGGCGGCAAGCCGGTGTTCGCGAACTGCCGCATCGAGGACGGCTACAAGCTGAAGCCCGATGTGCTCGACAAGGCGATCACGCCGAAGACCAAGTGGTTCATGTTCAACGCGCCGTCGAACCCAACCGGGGCCGCCTATACGCGCGAAGAGATCAAGGCCCTGACCGATGTGCTGATGAAGCACAGCCACGTCTGGGTGATGACCGACGACATGTACGAACACCTGCTGTTCGACGGTCTGGAGTTCTTCACCCTGGCGCAGGTCGAGCCGGGCCTGTACGAGCGGACCCTGACGGTCAATGGCGTGTCGAAGGCCTACTGCATGACGGGCTGGCGCATCGGCTATGCCGGCGGGCCGGAAGCCCTGATCAAGCAGATGGGCAAGCTGCAGAGCCAATCGACCTCGAACCCATCGTCGATTTCCCAGTGGGCGGCGATCGAAGCCCTCAACGGCCCGCAGGACTTCATCAAGACCAACGCCCAGGCCTTCAGCGAGCGGCGCGACCTGGTGGTCTCGATGCTCAACCAGGCCAACGGCATCAAGTGCCCGAAACCGCAGGGTGCGTTCTACGTCTATCCGTCATGCGCCGGGACCATCGGCAAGACGACGGCTTCGGGCAAGACAATCAACAACGACGAGGATTTCGTCACCGCACTGCTGGAAGACGAGGGCGTTGCCGCCGTGCATGGTGCGGCATTTGCCCTGTCGCCGTTCTTCCGCGTCTCCTATGCCCTGGACAACGCTTCCCTCGAGGAGGCCTGCCGGCGCATCCAACGCTTCTGCGGAGGCCTGAAGTAGGCGCCTCGCGCGCTTTTGCATCTTCCAAAAACGAACCGGCCTGCATGCCTGCGCATGCGGGCCGGTTTGCTGATGGCGCCGATGACAGGCAACCTGAGGATATTATTCTGACGAAAATTCAGACCCACGCTCAGAGACTTCGACATCTTTGCGACGAATTGATCTCTGAAAAGTCCAATCACGAAAAGTTTGGGTTTATCCGACTGCAGACTTTAATAGTTTGGCATCCGCTGGCGGTGTTCGCC
>JBKDZY010000612.1:0-5542 GCA_047971765.1 Hyphomicrobiaceae bacterium
CTCCTGCCCGCCCAGGTGGAACTTTTCGAAGCCCTGGCGCGACGCCTCCGGGAGTGAGTGTACAGGCCGCAAACAGACCCGATGACCCGATCATGGTCTGTTTGCGATGCTGCCGGCTGGCTGCACGACCCCATCCGGACCAGTTCTCCTCAAAGCCTGCAGTAGCGACGAGAGATTTTCACATGAAATTATGGGGCCGGCAGAGAAACTGCCTCGACCGCAGCCGCATGACGGCACTGACGATGGCTGGAGCCATGACGGCTGTCCTTGTGACCAGGCAGGCGCCGCTCGCCTGTGCCCAGGGCATCGCGCCCAGCCTTGCATCCAGCATCCACGCCCTGCCATCCGAACTGTCGCCCTGGGGCATGTTCCTGGCTGCCGACATGGTGGTGAAGGCGGTCATGATTGGGCTTGCCGCGTCGTCATTCCTCGTCTGGACGATCTGGGTTGCGAAACTCGTGCAATCGGCCCTGGCCAAACGCTCCTTGCGGATCGAGGTGCGCTCGATCGCTACAGCCTCCTCTATTGACGATGCATTGGCGCTGGTGCGCAAACCCGGGTCATTGGCCGCCGCGATGCTCGAAGCTGCGGAACAGGAGCGACAGGGGTCGAGCGGCTATCTGAAACCCGCCTCGCTCGACCGGTTGAACTCCCGTCTGCTTGAAATCGAAGCAGCGGTCATCCAGCAATTCCGCGGCGGAATGGCATTTCTCGCCACCGTTGCGGCGACAGCGCCATTCATTGGACTGTTCGGCACGGTCTGGGGCATCATGAACAGCTTCATCTGCATTTCCAAGGCTCACACAACGAACCTGGCCGTGGTCGCCCCAGGGATCGCCGAGGCGCTGCTTGCCACCGCGATCGGGCTGATCGCGGCCATCCCCGCAGTCATCCTCTACAATCACCTCGGCAAGCGGATCGCAGTGCTGAAGAGATTGGGCAAGGAAACCCGAGGCGCAGTGGAGCGAATTGCCTCGCGTGAGCTCGAGGCGCAGTCCATGCCGCGCTTTGCGCCCAGTCTGGCCTATGCGGCAGAGTAAATCATATGGCTGGCCGCATTCACGACAGCGAGGGCGATGACGATCAGGATGAAAACAGTGAGCTCAACATCACGCCCTTCATCGACGTCATGCTGGTTCTGCTCATCATCTTCATGGTGGCTGCGCCACTGTCCACCGTCGATGTGGCAGTCGACCTGCCGGTTACCACGGCAAAGCCACAACCCCGTCCGCAAAAACCGGTCTTCGTGACGCTCAAGGCAGACCTGTCGCTGGCGGTAGATGAAGACAACGCAAACCGCGGCAACCTGATCACCATGCTCGACCAGGCAACAAAAGGCGACCGCCAGAAGCGGCTGTTCCTGCGCGCCGACAAGACGGTCGATTATGGCGAAGTGCTTGAGCTTCTCGATGGCCTGCGGGAGGCGGGTTATCTGAAAGTCGGGCTGGTTGCGCTTGACGCGGGCCAACGCCCCGCCGGTCCGCGATGACGCTGCGCCTGGAAACCCCTGGCGCGCGGGTCGCCAGATGGAGCGCGGCGCTTGCAATCGTCGGGCTCTTTCACGGCGGCGTGGCGGCCTGGGCATTTCGCCCGCAGCCGCAGGCCGAATGGGAAAGCCAGACCGCCGGTGCCTTCATCGTGGAGCTTGACCCGATCACGGCCTCTCCAACCGAGGAAAATCCCGACATTGCCACTGGCAAAAAGAGCGAGGAGGTTGCGGCCGTGGCCGCATCGACCCCGCAGGTTGCTTCTGTCGCGAAACCGGTGACCGAGGATCAGCCGAAACTTCCCGAAGTTGAAGATCCCCCACCCGACGCCGCAGTGGCGAAGCAGCCGGACGAAACGCCAACCGAGGATGTGAAACCGCCGGAGGCCTCGGCTGCGCTCGCCAAGGATGCGCCGACGGTGGCGCCTGTCGAGGCAAGCCAGGCTGCCGCGCCGCAGAAGATCGACAATGCGAAGGAGACATCCGCAACCCCACGCGGACAAAGTGCTGGCCTTTCGCGGCTCGACCGGATCGCCATCCAGAACTGGCAACGCGACCTTGTCGTCCACATCAATCGGTACAAGCGCTTTCCAGCGAGTGCGCGGGCGGCACACCGGAACGGTGTCGTGACGGTCACTTTCGCGCTGGACCGTGCCGGACGTGTGGTGCGTGCGACGTTGCAGACCGGGAGCGGCTTCAAGGATCTCGACGACGCGGCTGTCGCGATGATCAAGCGTGCGAGCCCACTGCCGCCGCCACCCAATAGCGTGATGGGCGAGACCATCGAATTCGCGATGCCGGTGAAATTCCGCTGGAAGGATTGAGCCTGCCAGTGTGGCGGTTCTGAAGTTCCCTCCATCGTCCCGGAGGCACGTCTTGAAAGCGAACTTCAGAATCGGGGCACCGTAACGTTTCCGCTTCAGGCTGAAAAACCCAGGCCGCGGCAGCGGCTCAGGCAGCATGCGCCGCGTCCGCGCAGGACCAGACCGTTAGCCCGGTGCGGTCGGTGAGCGCACACAACCTGAACCTGAAACGCCATATGCCGGAACGCTTCAGGCGCGACCCGCCATGGCCACAAGCGTCTTGTGCAGTGCAGATGCGCTTGTCACCGGCTGCTCGAACCAGATCCGCGCCGTCTCGTCGCCGCACACGAGATCCAACCCTTCGGGATCGACACATGCGAGTACCCATCGTCCCGGGCCCCGGCCGATGGCGGTGGCATACCGCGCGACCGTATCGGCATGGTCTTCATTCATGTGGCCGACGGCGCTCGCCTCGCTCGCCGCCAGATCCTCGGCGGGAGCCATATCCACAACCAGATCTTCCGGCGCAAGGGCGTAGGCCTTGCCAAAGCCGCCATTCAAGGAAGCGCGCAGGAGCTTCACGCGCCAGAACGCGAAATCAGGAAAATCAACATAGAGCGCGCTCTTGGGATGGCGCATCAGGTAACGCCCCCTGACGCGGTCGCGTTCGGCCGAAGCGGCCAGCCGTTCCGCCGTGCCGACCAGGGTCATGCGCGGGTGGGCCAACGGGTCCCCCTTGCCCGGTTCGCCGACGAGCAGGGAACAACGCTGGTCCTGCTCCAGATTTCCAAAATGGCCGGACAAGCCCGAGATCAGGAAGACCGGTTCACCGTTCATGCCGGTGGCAAGTGCCACCCTGCTCGCGAAAGGCGCACCGTCCACCTGATCAATCGTGGCCAGAGCCGCGTGGCGCGCGCCTCGAAGCAACGCCTTCGCCAACCTGCGCACGTCGTCACCGACAGGCTGCAGCACATCCTTCCTGCTCTCTTTCACGTGTCGGTCCTCTCTCGACAAGCCGGTCCCACAAAGACATTCCGGCATGGCACACCAATCCAGGCGCAGATCCAGAATACCAACTTATTCTTTGAAAATACCGTGTTGCTAACTTCTTTTAAAGGATTATCAGTGCAAATCTCATGCAACCAAAACGTGTTTAATAAAACAAACACACCGTGTTTTCCGTTCCGCGTCAGTGCGCGAAGAACGTCGTGATGGGGGCTTTTGTCGTGTTCCAGCGTTTCAGGAGCAGTTCCGAGCTTATGCGTTCGGTTCCAAGCAGGTCGCACGCCGCCGAAGAGGAGACACGTGCCGACGCAAAAGGAAGCCGGCCCGGCGACATTCACGCTCTCACCGAAGCGCTTGTGCGGGCGTTCGACATTCACCACCATGCGCAGAAGGCCAAACCGAAGCTTCACCCGCCGAGCCCGGAAGCGGTTCGCAAGAGCATCAAGATCGGTGTCGCAGCCGGACTGGCCATCATCCTCGGCTGGAAACCGCTTCTCGCAACGCTCTCCACGTCCAGCGCGGAAGCCTTCGTCAATACCTCGGTCGTGACGCTGCGTGCACCGATCGACGGGAAGGTCGAGAATTTCACCAGCAAGATGCAGCTTGGCGCATCGGTTGACGCGCACGATGAACTCTTCCGGATCTCGGAGCCGTTGGCTGACCGCACACGGGTGCTGGATGTCCAGCACGCATTGAGCCGCGCCCGGCAGGACTACCTCACCATCCAAAAGCGCATCAGCGTCCTTGGGCGCCTGAAAGCCAATCTCGACAAGCAGGCCGAAGCGTTCCGCCTGAACCGGATCCTCCAGACCAGGGAGCGGATCGGCGAGCTGGAAGAGAAGATCAACGCCGCGGTTGCTGTCCAGCGGGAAGCCTCCACAGGTGTTGCACGCAACACACGGCTTGATGCGGCGGGACTGGCGCGCGATGGCGGGCTTGCCCGCGCGATCCGCGACGAAACCGTGGCCACGCGCACCATCGGCGAACTCAAGCATCAGGCAGCAGCGCTGCACGTGGAACTCAACGCGCTCAACGCGCGACAGTTCGTCGGGGACAGCTTCAACGACCGCCCACAGTCGGCCCAGCGCTCCGAACAGCTTCAGCAAACGATTGCGGAACTGACGATCGACCTGGACTCCAAGACCGCCGAAATCGCCAGGCTGCGCGCGGACCTCAAGGCAGAAAAGGGCCGCTTTGCACTCCTTGCGGCAACCATGATTCATGCGCCGAACGTCGGTGTCGTCTGGGAGATCCTGACGTCGCCCGGCGAGCGGGTGGTGCGCGGCCAGGTGCTGATGCGCATGCTGGACTGCTCGCAGAGCATCGTTTCAGCCGCCGTCGAGGAAAGCGTCTACAATCGTATTCACGTGGGCGACCCGGTGACGTTCCGGCTGCGCGGCGAGACCATAGACCGGCCCGGGAAAATCGTCCGGATGAGCGGGCTTGCCGCGGCGCCGTCCAATCTCGCCATCTCCCCCAACTCGCTGCTGAAGGCCCCCTATCGCGCCGCCATATCGGTTCCGAGCCTCGGCCAAAACCACAACTGTCTCATCGGCCGGACAGGCAAGGTGACATTCGAAGTCGGCACGCACGGCAAGCCGGCATCACCGGCCACGCCATGAACGTTCTTGGCCATCCGCTGCTGGAAGCCGCCCTGCCGGGTCTGAGCCTCGCCGCGGCATTGGCCGCGGTGCTGCCCTACACCAGCACCGACAATCGCATCATTCGCGCCGTCCTGGCGACCCTCTCGATCGGTCTTTCGGCGCGGTATGTCCTCTGGCGCTGGACCAGCACCATGCCATCGGAACCGTGGACCACAGACTGGGTCGTCGGCATCCTGTTTGCCGCCATCGAAACCGGAACCATCGTTGGCGCGGCGTTCACGGCGTTGATCCTGACGCGCACCCGGTCTCGATCCGGAGAGGCAACGGAGAACCAGAACTGGCTGCAGGCCCTGCCATCACCACCGCTCGTCGATGTTTTCATCTGCACTTATAATGAAGACCGGCGCATCCTGGAGCGGACGATCCGCGGGGCGCTGGCGATGCGCCACGCCAACCACCGGGTCTGGGTGCTCGACGACGGACGGCGTGCGTGGCTGAACGACCTTTGCGACCGGCTCGACTGCGGCTACATCGCGCGCAACGACAACGCCCACGCCAAGGCGGGCAACATCAACAACGCGCTGCGCGTGGTCGGCGCGCTGCCGGAGCCGCCGGACTATATCGCCATACTCGATGCGGATTTC
>JBKDZY010000613.1:0-4910 GCA_047971765.1 Hyphomicrobiaceae bacterium
CCATTCCGAGATCTGCCAGTCCTCGTCGACGTGGGCAGCCTCCCATGCGGCCTCTGCCGTCAGATGCCCTTCGGAAACCGCCAGCGCGAGCAATGCCGATCCCATCAACGTCGTCATGATGTGCGTTGCCGCCAGTTTGAACGGGTCAGCGTCCGCCAGCAGGGCGTCAATGGCCGCAAGCGCAGCCGGCGTCTGCGCCACGGGCATGAGGCCTGTGGCGACCGTGAACGGCGCCCCGTGCGTGGCCACATACCAGGCGAGAACCGGGTCCCAGAGATCAGCCTGGCGCTGGACAAGACCGTCCGGGTAGTCCGCGCGGTAGCATAGCAGGTCGCTGCCCGCATATTTGACGATGTCGGCCTTGACGTCAGCCTCCCGGCCCGTCACGCCATCGAGTGCCGTATTGGCAAGCCGCGTCAACGGCATGCCGGTGGGATCGACATGCTCGCCCTGGGCCTGCCATTCCGCGGCGATGGCTTCGGCAAGCGGCTGGGTCGCGACCACCAGGGGCGCGCGCCGTGGTGTCCGGACGGGACGCTGGTCCAGAAGGATCGTGAACCCCTGGTCGGCTGGTCCGGTTGTGGCCCGGGTATAGAACCGCTTCGGCAGCGGACGTCCTTCAGGCTCCTTGCCTGGCTGTGCAGGCGCTTTGCGGTCACCAGTATCGCTCATGCCAAGCTCCTTTTTGCAGGGGACGTTTTACACCGCACGGCCCCGCGCACAATGGCGGCACCGCAGTGGTGCTGCACCTGTGCCGATCTGCGCCTGCCACTGCGGAGAACCCGGCCATTGGCCGCAACAGTCCGAGGGCGCGAACAAGCCAGACCGGGGCCGGTTGAACCGGAATTGGTCCAGGCCCGCCTCATCTGGCCATTCCCAGGAAGGCCTCGATCCCGGCCGCAAGCTGGGCTGCGTCATCCACGATGTCATGGGCGCCGGCGTGCGCCAGCCGCTCGGTCGCATGATAGCCCCAGCCAACTCCGAGGGCCCGTACGCGCGCGTTCAACGCCATCTCCATGTCGAACGTCGTGTCCCCGATCATCATGGTTCTCTCCGGATCGACGCCGGTTTCGGCAAGCGCCGTCAGGATCATCGACGGATGCGGCTTGGAGGGATGATCGTCAGCCGTCTGGATGGTCACGAATGCGCCCTCCCAACCCTGCTCGGCCAGGACGCGCGCGACGCCCCGGCGGGATTTTCCAGTGGCAATGCCAAGCAGGGTGTCGTCACGGGCCCTCAAGGCCGTGACAATCTCACTGATGCCGGGATAGAGAGGTTCGGTGCCGCGCTGGAGGACGCCCCGGCCGAAGGCCTCGCGATAATGCTCCGCGAGACTGCGCCTCACATGCTCTTCGGATTGGGGCGCCAGCACGTCGAAGGCTTCCGCCAGCGAGAGCCCGACGATGCCGAGAATCTGCTTGCGGCCCGGCGCCGCAAGGTCGTGGGCCTTGAAGGCATAGGTCATCGCAGCCGTGATATTGTGCTGACTGTCGATGAGCGTGCCGTCACAATCGAAGATGATGAGAGCCATGGCGCCATTTCCGCTTCACTGAGGCGGCCCATGGCCGTCGATCAGAAGGGCTGCCGAAAAGCGGGTGGTACGCAGAGGCGGCCTTGATCAGCCTTGTTTCCGGCGCAGCACCGCATGGCAGCTGTAGCCCCGGTACAGGTTTTTGAAGTCGAGGTCCAGATCAAGAGACCCGGCGAGCCTGTGCAACTTGGCTTCCAGATCCTCCCTGGGAAACACGCGGAACCGGGCGAGCCAGGCGTGGAGAGCCGAGCGGACGACAGCCGGTAAGGCCTCGCAGCGCCCGAAATCGACGATATGGAGCTGCCCACCGGCGCTGAGCAGCCTAGCCGCATGGTCCAGCGCCTGTTCCCAGGGCGGAATCATGGAAAGCGAATAGGACAGGAAGACGCGGTCGAAGGTTCCTCGCCCGAACAGGGCGGTGGCGTCGAAATCCGTCGCATCGCCGCGCGCCAATCGGATCTGGCTACCAAGGTCATGCTTCGCAAGCGCGCGTGCTGCGGTTTCCAGCATCATCCGGGAGAGATCAAGGCCATGGAATTCGGCTCCAGGCATGCGCCGGCACGCACGGATCAGGTTGAGCGCGGTGCCGCACCCGATTTCGAGCACGCTCATCCCGTCCGCCAGGTCGAGGCCGGAAATCATCCGCGTGCGGCCGAGGAGATAGTACTCCCGCGTCAGGTCATAGACGTGCCGCTGGTACCGGTAGTTCCGATCGAGATGATGCGCGTGAGAGCGACTGTCCATGCGAAGCCTCGCGTCTCACGCCTGCAGGATGTAGAGATGGAATCCCCCGTAGATGGCAGATCTGTCGAGGCCGCCGAGTTTTCTGGAAAGATCCTCGGCATATGTCCATTGGGTCAGGATCTCCTCGGGTACGCGACCCGGCAGGATGGATTGGACCCCTGCTGTCCGGAAAATGACCCGCGAGCCGGGCCGTGCCGTGCGCGTGATCTGGCACCACAACTCAGCCAGTGACGTATCGTCCATCCAATCCTGGGCATCGAGAAGGACATAACGGTCGAAGGATTGCGAGGGGGCTGAGTCGAGCAGGGCCGTGAAGGAATTGTGGCGCACGTCAATCCGGTCGCAACGAACCTTGATGGCGTCGAAATTCTCGCGCTCGAGATAGGGGGGAACCGGCGCGTCATCCCCGTCGGCATAGCCGCGGTTGAAGGCCTGCCAGGCGAAATAGTTGTCCGACAAGTCGAAATCGCAGGCCAGTTTGCGCAGCCGGCATTCGACCACGTCAGCCATGTGAGCGGCATCACCAAGGAGCGCCTTGTACTGTGCAGGCGGGATGCCAAGTCCATAGAGACTGGTCTCGTTGCCGAGAATCTTTCGCAGCATCCCGCGTCGGAACAACGGCGCCAGATCCCGCTCGTAGATCTCGATCTGCTCCTGGCGCGAGCGGGCCGACAGGATGCGGCGTGGATCACGTCCATAGAGGCGCGCGGCGACGTGGGCGGCGGCAATGAATGTGCCGAGCAGCCCCGTTCGATAGAACCCTCGGCGGAACGACGTGATGCGCCGCCTGCCGAGTTTGTCACGGCCCTCCCAATAGGCACGCGAGGTCTGGTCGAGATGCGGCGCGATGAACCGGTCGTAGAGGGCCACGTTGACGGGCGCGGCGCCGCTGGCGAACAGGGACTGGAAGGACGCCGCGTTGGGAAGGTGGCGGGCTGCGGTGATCTTCAAACGGTTCAGAGCGATATGGGCGTGGTTGAGATCGACCGCGATGATCTGTTCCGGTTTCGCGACGAGGTAGCTCAGAACATTGCATCCACCGGAAGCAATCGTCACAATCCGAGATTGTGGCGTGATCGCCAGGGCATGCATGTCCACGCGGGGATCTTCCCAGATCTGCGGGTAGACCAGATCGCTGAAAACCAGCGTGAACAGGCGCTCCAGCATGCCGTCCCGTGACAGCTTGCGATTGCGGTGAACGGCCAGACCGAGAAAGTCTGCAGCCGCCCGTTTGGCGCCTTGTGAACCAATGGCCATGGTGCCTCCTCGTGTCTCTCGCCTGGCAGACTGTCGGGAATGATGTCTCGACTGCCAGGCTGCTGTGATGGATCTGGGCGTGGCGAAAGTCGTCACGCGCTCTCGGCAATTTCCGGTTCGCTGGCATGTCCCCGGCCGGCGCGCTCGAGCGCGGTCGTCGGCCACCTGATGAGTTGCAATTGGCCATCGTGAAGCTCGGCCAGAGCCGTGCAGCTTTCCACCCAGTCGCCGCAGTTGAGGTAATGGACTTTCCCCATCATGCGATCCGCAGCGTGGTGGATGTGGCCGCAGATGATGCCATCCACGCCGTGCTTTCGGGCTTCGCCGGCCACGGCGTCCTCGTAGGCTCCGATGTAGCTCACCGCCGACTTGACGCGGTACTTGAGATAGGAGGAAAGCGACCAGTAGCCGAAACCGAGGCGCTGACGGACCCAGTTCAGCGGTGCATTGGCGGCCAGCGCCAGTTCGTATCCGCGGTCGCCAAGTACGGCCAGCCATTTGGCCGTTCGCACGACCACATCGAACTCGTCGCCGTGCATCACGAGATAACGTTTGCCGCGTTTCGTCACATGCATCGCCGAACGCATGACCTCCACGCCGCCGAAATGCATGCCGCAGTAGGGTCTCACGCCTTCATCATGGTTTCCCGGCACGTAGACGATGCGTGCCCCTTTGCGCACTTTCCGCAAGAGCTTCTGGATCACGTCGTTGTGCGATTGCGGCCAGCACGGTCCGCGCCGGACTTTCCAGAAGTCGACGATGTCGCCGACGAGATAGATGGTCTCGGCATCGACGACACGAAGGAAATCGAGCAGTGCCTCGGCCTGCGCGTTGCGGGAGCCGAGGTGGATGTCAGAGACGAAGAGCGTGCGGACATCAAGTTTGTCCGGCCTCGATACGACATCGAATCTTGATCGCATATCCTGCATGCGGGTTCAGGTATGCGGGTTCGGTTTCACCTTCGTGACATGTCGCCCCTTTCGGACAGCCACTGGCGATGCCAACACAATTGCCTGGGCCTTCTGGCAGATTTGACACACCAGGACCGCGTCTGGCCGAAGACCGCAACAGCCGGGGATCGCGGGAAACAGCGGGGTGTGAGTGGTCCAGGTTTCGGAAGAGGAGTGGGGGCCAGCCCCGGAGTGCGCGCGGTGCGGGGTGCGGGTGCGCCCCCGAACCTGGCCCCGCTCGACGGCAGCGCCAGAGGGCGGGCACTGCCGTCGAGTAGCCGAGAGAGCAGAAATTGCTTCTCATCCAATTGGCGGCCATGTCCGGAGCGCAAAAATACAAGGGGCTGACATAGGTAGCGTGTCTGCCGTTACTTGAACCACCACTGTTGCAGAACCTTGGTGAGATTGGCAACGGGGCGGTGATTGAA
>JBKDZY010000614.1:0-3926 GCA_047971765.1 Hyphomicrobiaceae bacterium
ATCCGCAGCGGAACGCTCGTGCGGGCCAGGAAACCGTCCCGCATCAGCGCGTACTTGATGGCCTCGCGCGCCAGCCGCCAGCCGCGCGCGTTGTCGTTGAACGTCGCATTGCGCTCGGTGATCTCGAACTTGACGCGCGGCGAGGAGTGGTCCCTGAGATTCTCGCCAACTCCCTTGAGGTCATGCACCGGGGTCATCCCAAGCGATGACAATAGCGCCCCCCGGCCGATGCCGGAAAGCTCCAGCAGCTTCGGCGAGTTGATCGAGCCGCCGGACAGCACCACCTCCCGCCTCGCCCGGGCCTCGCGCGCAACCCCGTTGACGTTGTAGCGCACGCCGACACACCGCTTGCCCTCGAGCAGCAGATGCTCGGCCAGGGCGCCCTGCTCGATGGTGAGATTGTTCCGCGAGCGGGCCGTATCGAGATAGCAGAAAGCCGTGCTCTGGCGACGCCCCTTGGCGATCGTCACCTGGCTCATGCCGATCCCTTCCTGCGTTTCGCCATTGAAATCGGGATTGTAGGGCAGGCCGATCTTCTGTGCGGCTTCGATCATCTTCTCGAGCAGCGGCACCTGGCTGCGGGGCGTGTCGGTCACCTTCAGCGGTCCGCTGCGCCCGCGGTACGTGTCCGAGCCGCCATCGTAGCTTTCCATCTTCTTGAAGATCGGCAGCACGTCCTCATAGCTCCAGCCGCGATTGCCAAGCTGCGCCCAGTGGTCGTAGTCCTGCCGCTGCCCCCGGATATAGACCATGCCGTTGATGGAGCTCGATCCGCCAAGCATCTTGCCGCGCGGAACCTCGATCTCCCGTCCACCGGAACCTTCATCGGGTTCGGAACGGTAGCACCAGTTGACGGCGGGGTTGTCGACCATCTTGGCGACACCAACAGGTACGCGCGACCACAGGAAAGTCGAGCCCACAGTGCCTGCCTCCAGACACAGAACCCGGTATTCACCGCTTTCACTGAGGCGGCTGGCAGCCACCGCCCCCGCTGAGCCGGCACCGATGACGATGTAGTCGTAGGTCGAAGTCTCGTGGGTCGGCATGGCGGGCTGTTGCACTCCTGGTCGGTGGTCGGATGTCTCGAAACACCATGGAAGCCAACTTGCCCCGCATCTGGCAAGCCCGGATGGAGAACCGGGGCGCAGCCGGTCTGCGCGCCGGTTTTGGTGGAGTCACCGGAATTGCCGGCAGGAGTGCCCTACTTCGACGACGGCTCCGGCCTGAAGCCCATGATTTTTTCGAAGCGGTCGCAGTACTTTGGCCAGGCTTCCGGATTGATCAGGCGTGGCGGCACGCGGCCGTCGATGATGTCGATCCATTGGTCCGCGGATACGACTGAAACGTTCTCCATGGCCTCGGCCGTGATGCCGGCGTTATGCGGCGAAACGATCACGTTCTCGAAGGCGAACAGCGGATGGTCCGTCGCGGGCGGCTCGTCGACGAACACGTCGAGGCCGGCACCCGCGATCAACTCCTCTTTCAGTGCCCGCTCGAGGTCGGCTTCGTTATAGGTCCCGCCCCGCGAGGTATTGATGAAATAGGCCGTCCGCTTCATGGCCTTGAACTGGTCGTAGCTCATCAGGTTGCGCGACGTGTCGTTCAATGGCGTGTGCATGGTGACAAAGTCGGACTTGGCGATCAACTCGTCGAGTTCGACCTTGCGCGCACCCTTGGCCGCGATCTGTTCTGCCGAAAGGAACGGATCGTAGGCCAGCACTGTCATCTTGAAGAGCCCGGCGCAGAGTTCTGCCACCCGGCTGCCGATATTGCCGATGCCGATGATGCCGACCGTCTTGCCGAGTAGATCGTTGCCAGCATAGAGGAACCGCTCCAGGTTCTGCTCGCGGCGCATGGCGGCGTTGGATTGGGCGATCTTCTTGGAGAGCGCCAGCATCAGCCCCAGCGCGTGCTCGGCAACGGCTTCCTTGTTGGCGCCGGACTGGTTGCACACGATGATGCCGGCCTCGTTGCAGTCGGCAATGTTGATCGTGTCGTAGCCCGCGCCAAGAGAGCACACGGCAAGCAGGTTGGGGGCCTTCGCAAACATCGCCTTGTCGGCGAACCAGGGAGCCTTGAGTTCCGTTCGCCCGCTCGTGTGGTAGCAATGCGCGCTGGCCATGTCCGCCCAGGCCTCTTCGCTGGCGTCGTCCATGTCGCGGCGGAACATGTCGATGTCCGAGCGCAGCTCCTTGATGCGCTTTGCCGTGGGGTCCATGCGGTAATGGAAGTAGATGATCCGTTTGATGTTTGCTGCCATGTTCTCGGGCGTCCTCCTCGGGGCTCACAGGAGCCGGTCGCGTGGTGTCGTTCGGGAATAGCGAACCCGAATGGTCCGCCTTCTGGCGCAAGTTATCGCCTTCCTTGCGCCAGAAGAAAAGGCCATGCCCCAAGGTGTGACGTTCAGACGGCAAGGCTCGTACCGCCCGTGAGCTCCCCTGAGCTCAAACAAGAGCCTGCCGGAATTGATCTAGAACCTGGGCGCATGGGCTCACGCATGGATCGGGAAGCTTCGGCCATCGCCCCGCCGCGATTGGTGGCGATCCGGCCATCCACACCTGTTCGCAGACCGTCTATTGCCAATCGGCGCGATGCCCCATAACCCGGAGATCAACAGTGTCTTCCAGAGATCGCCGCCAATCGGCGCCCCACAAGCTGGCGTCTGGAGAGGTCGCCCACCATGATAGCCCAGCCATGATGACCAGAGGCAACGACCCGATTTTTGGCGTGTTCTGGGTCACGCTGGCCATGGCGCTGTTCGCCGGCCTTGCGGCGTCCTCCCGTGTCGCCATGTCCATGGGTTATCATCCGCTGCAGATCGCGTTCCTGCGCTTTGCGTCGGCCCTCATCCTGATGTTGCCGCTCCTGGTCTGGCGCGGCAGCTCGCTCATCCGGTCGGCGGCCCCGAAACTCTACTTGGTCCGCGCCTCCATCAGCCTGTTTTCCATGACGTGCTGGTTCTGGGCCATTTCTCTCATTCCCCTGGGAGAACTGACGGCCATCGGCTTTCTCTCGCCCCTGTTCGGAACGGTGGCCGCGATTGTCTTTCTGGGCGAAAAGGTCCGGGCACGGCGCATGACGGCACTGGCGGTCGGTTTCATCGGCGCCATGATCATGTTGCGTCCCGGGCTCTCGCCGGTCGGCATGGGGCAGGGCATGGCGCTCTTCTCGGCAATCTCAGGCGGCATCATGGCAGTGCTCCTGAAACAGCTCTCCGGTCACGACGATCCGGACAAGATCGTCTTCCTGACAACCGCCATCATGACGCCGCTGGCCCTTCTTCCGGCATCGTTCGTCTGGCAACCGCTGCGCCTCGATGTGCTGCCCATCCTGGTGGTCGTCGGCGCAACCGGCGTGCTGGGCCACGTCTGCCTGATGCGAGGCTTCCGAGCGGCGGATGCGTCCCTGGTGCTTACCTTCGAGTTCTCGCGCCTGCCGTTCGCGGTCGCGCTGGGCTTCATCCTTTTTGGCGAATTGATCGACGCCTGGACGTGGCTCGGCGCGGCCATCATCTTCGTGTCGGCTGTCTATATCGTGCGCCGCGAGGCCAGGCTCCGCAAGGAACGCGCGGCCGGCTGACAATCGGCCCCGGCCAGGAAGAACAGGGGAAATGCAGGTCCGCCCACCTATTGCTGGTTGGCGGCTGCTGCCTCTGCCGCCGCCTTCTGGCGCTGCAGATAGGTGACGCGCTCCCGGTGCAGCAGGTAGATGCCGGACGCGATCACGATGCCGGCGCCGATCAACGTCCATCGGTCAGGCACCTGACCGAAGACGAAATAGCCGCCCGCCGTGTGCGTGATCAGGCCCAGGTAGATGAACGGCGCCAGCGTCGAGGCGGGGGCATACCGGTAGGCGATAATGAAGATGAAGTGGCCGAGCCCGCCCCAGAACCCCATCGAGAACAGCAGCGCCCAGACAAGAAAGCT
>JBKDZY010000615.1:0-1911 GCA_047971765.1 Hyphomicrobiaceae bacterium
TCTTCACCGCCGCGCCATGGTCGTAGAGCTGCATCGTGAGGCCGACGACATCATAGCCCCAATAGCGGAAAAGCGCCGCCGTCACCGAACTGTCGACCCCGCCCGACATGGCGACGACAACCCGCCGTCCGGGAGTTGGCGACGGCAGATGCAACTCGCCCTCGGCAACAGCGAGGTCGGCGGCAAGACGCTCCAATAAGGCTGGATCGAGAGATAGATCGTTCATGGCCCGAATATAAGCAACGCCGCGTGGCGCGCAACGAGAGCTATGCGCGAAAGTTGGTGACGGGGTTCTGATAGGCGGCGGATTGTTTGACGTCGGTGGCAACTTCGAGCCCGTCGGTGAATTTGACACCCTGGATCAGCTTTGGCAACGCGTTGTGACCGTCGAGCCGACGCCACGACTTCTGTGCCGCTTCGACCAGCTTGAAAACCATGGTCAGAGCCGTCTCGCGCGACAGGGCGCCCTTGCTCCGGATGGTTCGGTGCCGAACCGTGGCGAAGGTGCTCTCGATCGGGTTTGTGGTTCTGATGTGCTTCCAGTGCTCGGCAGGGAAATCGTAGAAGGCGAGCAGCGCGTCGCGATCCTTCTGCAGGCAGGCCGCGGCCTTGTCGTATTTCTTGCCGTACTTGTCGAGGAACAGGTCGAAGGCAGCGTTGGCCGCCGCCCGGCTTTCCGCCATCCAGATCTCCTGCAGGTCGGCCTTGGCCTTTTTCTGCACAGCTTTCGGCAGCTTGTTCAGCACGTTGGCGGTCTTGTGGACCCAGCAGCGCTGTTGCCGCGTCACGCTGAAAACCTCCTGCAGAGCCGCCCAGAAGCCGAGGGCGCCGTCGCCGATGGCAAGCTTCGGCGCCATCGTCAAACCTCGCGCTTTCAGGTCGGCAAGCAGCTCACGCCAGCTCTGCGCGCTCTCGCGGTAGCCGTCCTGGAAGCCGACCAGTTCCTTCCTGCCCTCGGGCGTCGCGCCGATGATGACGAGGATGCACTGCTTGTCGTCGAGGCGGGCGTCGAGATAGATGCCATCGGCCCAAATGTACACGTAGTTGCGGGCGGAAAGGTCGCGCTGGCGCCACTTCTCCCACTCCTCCTGCCAGCCGTCCTTGAGCCGGCGGACGGCGTCGCTCGACAGGTTGGGCGCGTCCGGCCCGAGCAGCGCCGCCAGAGCCTCCTGGAAATCGCCGGTCGATATGCCGCGCAGATAGAGCACCGGGATCAGCGCATCAAGGCTTTTCGAGCGGCGCAGATAGCCCGGCAGGATGGCCGAGGTGTATCTGATCGGGCTGTCGGCATCGGCGCCGCGGTCGCGCACCCGCGGCTTCTTCACAGTCACCGACCCGATGCCGGTCTGCACCTGGCGCTCAGGCAGGTGGCCGTGGCGCACCAGGCGCTGGCGGCCGTCCTCGGTTTGCAGATGCTCATGCTCGGCAAAAAACGCTGCGACCTCCGCCTCAATGGCGGCGGCCAGCAGCCTTCGCGCCCCGTTGCGCACAATATCCGTCAATGGATCGGTGAATTCCCCTGGCTGCAACAGCCGGGTGACGGTAGCTTCTTTCATGGCGTATCACTCCTCGTGACATGTGGCAGGCTTCGATCACCCGCCACGATACGCCACCCTCTCTTTTCCGCCGTCACCAAGTTTCCAGCATAGCTCTGCCCAGAAGCGGACTTAAGTGGCGGAGAGAGAGGGATTCGAACCCTCGATAGAGTTGCCCCTATACACGCGTTCCAGGCGTGCGCCTTCAACCACTCGGCCACCTCACCATGCTGACGCGCTGATCTAGTCGATTGGCCGGAGCTTGCCAAGGGGTCGCAGCGAATTGATGCAATTTCAGGGCCTAGAGGCTAAATATGCATTCGGGAAACAACCATGGCGATTGCTTTCGGCCGGATTTCACTCTATCTGGTTGTTG
>JBKDZY010000616.1:0-1849 GCA_047971765.1 Hyphomicrobiaceae bacterium
CGTAGCAGGGGAAGAACACGATGGGGTGCCCGAAAGTGAAGGCGCTGATGCCAAACGCTTGTGCCATGCCCTCCGGGCGGAAGAGATAGTCGGAAGGGATGCTGAAAGTCGTCTGCGTCGCTCCTGGACGAAGAGAAAGTCACGAGAAAGGCGGGATGTGAACACGAAAGGAGGAACGTCTCATAAACGAAACAAGAAAACGCAAGTATATGAAACAGAGAGAGCGTTGCAATAAGGGGTGCAGTGGACGTGCGAGAGCTTACCATATGCCCAGACGCTGATAAGGCCGCCGACGAGGGCACCGAGAATGGAGTCGAGTCCGCCCAGGATAACCACGGGGAAGACCTTCAGGCCGACGACGGCGACCTGGGTGTCGACACCCAGCATGGATCCCCAGACTACCCCGCCGACGGCTGCGACGATGCCAGCCATCGCCCACGCAATGGCGAAGTATCTTTCAACATTGATGCCCATGGCCATGGCGACCTGCTGGTTGTCGGCAACGGCGCGCATGGCGACGCCCATCCGGCTCTTGGCGAAGAACCAGGAGAAGCCGGCAAAGCAGACGAGGGTCAGGATGACGCCCAGGACCTGGATCGGTGGCAGCGTGGCGGTGAAGATGGGAACAGGATCATCTCCCAGGGGCAGCGGAATGGTGCGTGTGTCGGCGCCAACGGTGATCGGGGGCAACCCGCGCAGGATTGCCGCCAGACCGATCGTCGCCATGATGACCGCGATGACGGGGCGTCCGAGCATCGGCCTCAACACGACCCGTTCAAGCAGGAAGGAGAAGAGCACCATCAGGACGATGCCACCGGCGATCGCGGCCCAGAGCGGGAGGTGATAGCCCAGCAGAACGGCGACCATGAAACCCGCCAGCATGACGAACTCGCCCTGCGCGAAGTTGATGGCGTCGGTCGCCTTGTTGACCAGGACAAACCCGAGGGCGATCAACGCATACATCATGCCGATCGAGGCGCCGCTGACCAGCAGGTAGAAAGCAAAATTCAGCTCATTCGACATTACAAAACCTCACGCAGCAGGTCTCACAGCAACGCCCGTATCAATATCGTGGATCACAAGGTCGGACGTCAGGTCGGACTTGCGGCCGTCCTCGAAGGTGATTTCGACCGTGACCTGCGCACTCCGCGCACCGCCGTAGAAAGCCTGGATGGCGGGAGCATATTTTTCCGCGACATAGCCGCGCCGCACCTTCCTGGTGCGGGTGATCTCGTTGTCGTCGGCGTCAAGTTCCTTGCCGAGAAGAAGAAAGCGCCTGACCCGCGTTGTCTCGGGAAGGGTGGCGTTGATCTTGACGATTTCCTCGTCGATCAGGCTGGCAACTTCGGGCTTGCCGGAAAGATCCGTAAAGCTGGTGTAGGTGATGTTCCTGCGCTCTGCCCAGTTGCCCACCGTTTCCATGTCGATGGCGACCATGGCGGTGACGAAGGTCCGGTCGTTGCCGAAGGCGATGGCTTCGCGGATGTAGGGGCTGAACTTCAACTTGTTCTCGATAAACTGGGGTGCGAAAGGCGTTCCATCTGCAAGTCGTCCCACGTCCTTGGCCCGGTCGATGATCGCGAGTTGTCCGCGCGGGTCGATCTGGGCGGCGTCGCCGGTCTTGAGCCAGCCATCGGGCGTCTTCGTCTCGGCGGTTGCGTCATCCTGCTTGAAGTAGCCAACGAACACACCCGGCCCTTTCACGAGCAGTTCGCCGTTGTCGGCAAGCTTGAATTCGAGTCCCGGGACGGGTTCGCCAACGGTATTGGGATCGACCAGGTTGTCGCGCTGGAAGGCGACGAGGGCGGAGGCTTCGGTCTGGCCGTACACCTGCTTGAGGTTGATGCCG
>JBKDZY010000617.1:0-2220 GCA_047971765.1 Hyphomicrobiaceae bacterium
CTCGAGAAGGTCGGCGAGGGGCTGTCGTTCGCAGGAGTCGAGACGGCGGTTGCACCGAATCCCAAGGCGTTTACCAATTATGACATGTTCTTCAATGTCATCGAGTCGCGATCAGGGTTGCGAATTGACTGCGACTACAATGCGGATCTCTACGATCCTGGGACGATTGGCCGGTTCATCGGCTATTACGAAACGCTGCTGCGGGCCTTCGTGGAAAATCCAGGCCAAACGATTGGCGCGATGCCGCTGATCGATGAAAGCGAGGCACGCGCCGTGCTCGACACTTTCAACGCGACAGCGACAGATGTCCCGGCAGAGCTGTGCATTCATGACTTGATCGGTGAACAGGCGCGCCGGACGCCAGGCCGGGTTGCGGTCGAGTTCAAGGACAGGATCTTGACGTTTGCGGAACTGGACCGCCGAGCGAACGCGCTTGCAGCACAGATACAGCGGCTCATCCCGGGACGGGGCGCCCGCATCGTCATCGGCCTTGAGCGCTCTCCCGACATGGTTGTTGCGTTGCTGGCCGTCATGAAGGCCGGCCACACCTACGTGCCGATCGACCCGGATCACCCGATGGAGCGGTTGCGCCTGGTCGTCGAAACCGCGAAGGTTTCCGCTGTCGTCAGCGATAGTCCAAGGATCGCGTCACTTGCGCCAGAGGGCATGCCTGTCGTCGACCTGGCAGATGGAACGGACGAGATCGAGGATGCGTCTGCCGGGTTCCGGCCGCTGGGCGGCGACCCGCAACGGGCGGCCTATGTCATCTTCACGTCCGGTTCCACCGGAGTGCCGAAAGGGGTCGAGGTTCCCCATCGCGCTGTTGTCAACTTCCTCAAGTCCATGGAGAAGACCCCTGGCTTCACCAGCCATGATACCATCGTGGCGGTCACGACCATCGCCTTCGACATTGCCGTCCTGGAGCTCTATCTGCCGCTCATCACAGGCGGACGAACGGTCATCGCGAACCGGGAGGACGTGGTCGGTGGCTACGGGCTGGCCAGGCTGGTCCAGGCGTCGAAAGCCACGGTTCTGCAGGCAACCCCTTCGTTGTGGCGGATGTTGCTGGAGGCCAAACTGAAGCCCGCGGCAGGTTTGAAAATGCTGTGCGGCGGCGAACCACTGCCGAGGGATCTGGCGGATGCCCTGCTCGACCTTGGTGGCGAACTCTGGAATATGTATGGCCCGACGGAAACCACGGTCTGGTCCGCGATCGGGAGGATCGAGGCCGACGGTGGGCGGATTACGATTGGCGCACCGATAGATAATACCCAGCTCTACATCCTGGATGACCGGCGCCAGCTCTGCCCGTTCGGTGTCGCAGGCAACCTCTATATCGGCGGGGAGGGGCTGGCGACGGGATACTTCGAGCGCCCATCTCTGGCCGACGAGGCGTTCGAGATGATTTCGCTCGCTGGCCGTCCGGCCCGGCGGCTCTATCGCACTGGCGATGTCGCAGTCAGGCGTGCCTATGGCGCCCTGGAGCTCCTCGGACGCATCGATCATCAGGTGAAGTTGCGGGGGTTCCGGATCGAACTCGAGGATATTGAAGTGGCAGTGCGCAGATTGCCGGGCATTGCCACAGCGGCTGTCGCCCTGCGGCGCGGCCCCGATGGGCAGGATCGTCTTGTCGGGTTCGTGCAGCCCGAAGACGGCCGGGTGATAGAGCCAGACAATATCGTCTCCGACCTGGGTCGTGCTCTTCCTGATTACATGGTGCCAAGCCAGTGGCAGGTGATCGACGAATTGCCACTGACCCCCAATGGCAAGCTTGATCGGAAGGCGCTGTCGGCCATCAGCCTGGATCGTCCGGATCGAACGGACAGCGCCAACATGGTGGCGCCCGCCACCGACGCCGAACGCCAGGTCGCTGAGATCTGGAGTGAGGTTCTGGGCGTTGCCGACGTGGACACGCGCGACAGCCTGTTGTCGCTCGGTGCTGATTCCCTGCAGGTGTTCCGCATCGCCGCGCGTCTGGCAGACCGGAACCTTCCCGTCGAGGCGAAGCATCTTCTGAAATACCCGACGATAGCGGAGCTGGGGCGGTTCATCGAAGCCGGAAGGGAGGAGAATGGCCCTCAGCGTGGTGCAAAGGTCACCTCGCTGCGCGAGTTCCGCCATGGTGAGAGGCGCAGGTCCGCAGGCGCGGGTTGATCGCTCCGCGCCGGTGATTGAGGCGGTGCCAAGTGAACGATATCGAGATGAGCCAGACCTGACGCC
>JBKDZY010000618.1:0-1812 GCA_047971765.1 Hyphomicrobiaceae bacterium
GCGAGTTCCGCCAATTCTCCTGAGATATCCGGTGATGTGCTTGCCCCTTCATGGCTGGGCTGTTGTGCCGCCGAGGCAATATCCGGTTTATTCGTATCGGTAGGGAGTAACGCCAGTCCGACTGATTCGCGCCGCAAGGCTGATATTCGCCCTGCATCCTGCGGCGGCGAGGCCCCCGCACCTGCACTGCGGACCTGCGCGGCAAGTGCTTTGCCCGGGTCAAGCGGTTCCGTCTCGGCCGTCATTTCGGCCTGGGGATTGGTAGCAACGGGTCGATAGTGACCCGCCTCGATCATCTGTTCAGGGCGAAAGCGTTGATCACCTGGTGCTGGCGGGATTGGGCTGCCAGGTTGTTCGGGCCCTGAGATTTCGGTGGATGAGCCTGAGGCCGTTGCAATGATATCAACCCTTGCCAACCCGCCCCCATTAGCCGAATCTTGTTGCCGAACCCCGGTTTGGTCCAGACCGGCCCCCTGTTGCGCCCGTGTGACTGGCTGTTGCTCAGTAAGATCTGCGGCCGGTTCAAAACCTTCCGCGAATACGCCGTTGTCGTTTGTGGCACCGTTTTCGTGGACCTTCCAGAAAGCCCGGGCCGATTCATCGATCGTCTTTGTGGTAAGCAACGATGGCGCTGATACGACGGGCGACCCCTGATTATCTTCGGCCTCCTCTGGATCCTGCGCATTGCCACGTTTTCCGACCTGCGCATGTCCGGACTTGTCGGTCAAGGACGCGGGTTGGCCGTTGAGGACTGCTTCAAAGCCGTTATGGGTCATACGCCTGCCCTTTGCGACGTCATGCGGGCTGTCAGGGCGCCCGGTTGAAGCGGAGTTTGTGATTCGCATATCCATAGACTTTGGAGTATCGCAAGCGGGTTACCAAATATTTACTGCCGCACATTACTCTGCCTGAATGTTTCGATTCGGAGAATGGAATGCGTGCGGAAAAAACAATTCAAATCTATTCAAATGCAGCAAAAGACCTTAATCGAGTCTTTCTGGAGGAGATGGTCAATCATATACTCCCCAAGCCAGAAGGCACTGATTTTGGCGGGGGCGTCGGCGAAGCGCAATTCGCCTCATTTCTCAATCGGGAATATGCGGCAGCGCTTTCGAAATCGCTGGATCTTGGGCTGAAGGTCGGACGAGATGGCTGATATATCGAAGCTTCTGGCTGAAGCGACCAGGGCGTTGGTCGAAGGCGATAATGACGGTGCTCTTCGATATCTGACTCAGGTTGAGAAGCAGATGACGGATAGGCCCGCACTGTTGGACACTACGGCTGAAAGCGCACTTCGCCACCTGTCTGAACTTGCGTATGCTGCGCGCGAAGGGGCAGCCGATGCCCGCGCAATGATCCTGCAGGCGGGCGGTGATGCGCGCAACCTCAAGACCTATGACATTCATGGCGATGCGCAGCCGGTGTCAACCAAGCGCGGGGCGCTTCATCGGTTTTAGTTGTTTGGTAATCCTCCCCACGGTTTGATGGTGCGATCCTTTGGAAGGAATGGAAGGATTCCCTATGGGACGGGTTCGTCATGGCAGCGCCACGACCACGCAGACCGTCAGAGCAGCAATACAGCGATCGCAAGCTTCGCTCGCGACGTTGGGCCGGGAGCTCGGGATCAATCCCAAGACGGTTGCGAAGTGGCGTAAACGTCAGACGGTCAATGATCGCAAGACAGGCCCAAGGGAGCCTCGTTCGACGGTCCTCACCGAGGCTGAGGAGGCGGCCATCGTCGCGTTTCGGCGCCACACGCTGCTGCCGCTTGATGACTGCCTGTATGCCCTTCAGCCGTCCATCCCGCACCTG
>JBKDZY010000619.1:0-18881 GCA_047971765.1 Hyphomicrobiaceae bacterium
ATTTCACACTGCGACGCTGAAACCCGGGCCAAAGGCAGTGCAAAAAAACTTGGCATGTTGCAAATGAAGGCGCGGTCTCTATAGTCCGCGGCGCAGCCGACGGGACAGGCGGCCTGCGCGCAGGGCGATTCATGCCCGGTGCAGCGGGGGCGCGCCGTCATCTCGCTCTTACGCCGACGGCTTTCCCAGTTTCGACGTTCGACCGAAGGACCTTTCGATGTTTTTCATCACCCCTGCCTATGCACAATCGCCAGGCGCCGATCCGTTCACCAGCATGCTGATCCCATTGGCGCTGATGATCCCGATCTTCTACTTTCTGGTGATCCGGCCGAACCAGCAGCGCGAGAAAGATCGGCGCCAGATGATCTCGACGGTGCGGCGCGGCGACACAGTCGTGCTCAGCAATGGCTTCATCGGCAAGGTCGTGCGCGCGAAGGACAACGATAACGAACTCGAAATCGAATTGAACGAGCAGATGCGCATCCGGGTTTCCCGGGGCGCGGTGTCGGAAGTCCGCGGCAAAGGCGAAGCCGGCAAGGATGCGGGTTGACGCGCGCCTCGCGCGGCACCACCTCCCTCATCGAAGGGTGGTTATCTCCTCAATGGTGCAATCGCGGTAGCTCCCTGCCGCCATCAGCTTCAAGGCCCAAGGCTCCATGCTGCACTTCACGCGCTGGAAAATCATTTCCATCCTGGCAACGCTGCTGATCGGAGTGGCGCTGGCCTTGCCGAATATGTTCTCCAAGGAAACACTGGAGAGCTGGCCAAGCTGGTTGCCGCACAAGCAGATGCGCCTCGGTCTCGACCTTCAGGGTGGCGCGCACCTGCTGCTGGAGATGGACTCGGACCAGTTGCGACGCGACTGGCTGCAGAGCATCCGGGACGATGCCCGCAAGACGCTCGTCTCCGATGCCAAGATCCCGGCCAGTGTGCAGATCCAGGGCAAGCGCGTGGTGATCAGGCCTTCGCGGCCGGGCGACTATGACAAGGCGGTCCAGGAGCTGAGAAAAATCCAATCCAGTGTCGGCAACGCCCTGTCGGGCACCACCGGTACGGACATAGCGATTACGCGCGGCGAGAACGGCCTCATCTATGCCGAGCCGACGGAAGCAGGCTTCCTTCAGCGCCAGAGCAATGCGGCCGGAGCCGCGATCCACACCATCGAGAAGCGGATCAACAATCTTGGGACGGCGGAATCGAGCGTCGTCCGGCAGGGTCGGGACCGTATTCTCGTGCAGTTTCCCGGTCTCCGGGATACGAGCCAGTTGAAGCAGCTTCTGGGCAAGACCGCGCGCCTCTCCTTCCATGAAGTCAATCCCTCGATGACGCCGGAAGAGGCGCGCCAGGGACGGCCGCCGGCCGGCTGGCGCATCTACCCGTCCGATGAACCGGGCGCGCCACCCTACCTGTTGCGCGACACGCCCGTTGTTTCCGGCGAAGAGCTTGTCGATGCCCAGCCCGGCTTCGACCCGCAGACCAACCTTCCGGTGATCAATTTCCGGTTCAACCAGCAGGGTGCCAGGAAATTCGGCCGCTTCACGCAGTCTCATATCCAGCAGCCGTTCGCCATCGTGCTGGATGGCAAGGTGATCTCGGCGCCGGTGATCCAGACGGCCATTCTTGGCGGATCAGGGCAGATCTCGGGCCGCTTCTCGGTCGACAGCGCCAATACGCTGGCGGTGCAGCTGCGCTCGGGCGCGTTGCCGGTCAAATTGAGCATCGCGGAGGAGCGGACGGTCGGTCCGTCGCTTGGCGCGGATTCGATCGAGGCGGGCAAGCACGCAGCCGAAATCGGTACCGTCCTGGTCATCGCCTTCATGGTCTTCGCCTATGGCCTGTTCGGCCTGTTCGCGATTGTCGCAGTGTTCTTCAACATGGTGCTGATCATCGGCATCATGAGCCTGATCGGCTCGACGTTGACGCTGCCAGGCATTGCGGGCCTGGTGCTGACGGTCGGCATGGCGGTTGATGCCAACGTGCTGATCTACGAGCGTATCCGCGAAGAGCTGCGAAACGGGAAGACGTCGATTGCGGCCATCGATTCCGGCTTCAAGACTGCGCTCGGCACGATCATCGACTCGAACCTGACCACATTGATCGCCGGCCTGGTGATGTTCTGGCTGGGATCGGGGCCCATTCGCGGTTTTGCCGTCACCTTGTCGATCGGCATCCTGACGTCGGTGTTCACTGCCTTCACGGTTACGCGCCTGCTGGTGGCAGAATGGGTGCGGCACCAGAAATCACGCCGCATCCCCGCTCCGCTCTGAACGCGCTGAAGCTCTCGCCTGCTGGCTGACCAAGGATCATTGCTCATGAAGTTCAAAGGCGTCGATTTCTGGCCGCATGGCACAACCTATCCGATCATGAGCTTCCGCTACATCTGCATCGCCATCTCCACCGGTTTGGCGTTGGCGGCCTGCATCATGTTGTTCTCGGTCGGTCTCAATTTCGGCGTCGATTTCAAGGGTGGTTCGCTGTTCGAAGTGCAATCGACAAAGGGCCCGATCGACATCGCCAAGCTGCGCGCACAGCTCAGCGGCATCGGTCTCGGGGAAGTGCAGATCCAGAGCCTTGCGCAACCCACCGACGCGCTGGTGCGGGTCGAGCGGCATACCACCGATGACAAGGCGCAGCAGGCCGCCGTCAACAAGGTGCAAGAGGCGCTCAAGCCCGATATCACGATCCGGCGGACGGAAGTGGTCGGCGCAGCGGTTTCGGACGAACTGAAGCAGGCGGGACTATGGGCGGTGATCTCGGCGATCATCGGCATTCTGCTCTACATCTGGTTCCGGTTCGAGTGGCAGTTCGGCGTTGCCGCCATTGTCGCGCTCGTTCACGATACCTTGATCGTCCTTGGCGCGTTCAGCCTGTTGCACCTCGACTTCGGCCTCTCGGAGGTGGCAGCGATCCTGACACTGGCTGGCTATTCCATCAACGACACCGTCGTGGTGTTCGACCGCATCCGCGAGAACCTGCGCAAATACAAGCGCATGGATCTTCTGGACCTGATGAACCTGTCGATCAACGAAACGTTGTCCCGCACGGTGCTGACGGCAACGACGACGTTCCTTGCCGTGCTTTCGCTCTACATTTTCGGCACCGACGTGATCCACGGTTTCTCTTTCGCCATGCTGTTCGGCATCGTCATCGGAACGTGGTCCTCGATCTTCGTCGCATCACCGTTCCTGCTGTGGACCGGCCTCAAGCGCGATGGCGTCGGCCAGTCTCCGTCGGCGGCGCGGCGCAAGGCCGGTGCCGAGAAAGCCTGACGCAACAGCTATCTTTTGGGGCTGGCAGCCACGCGGGTGCGGCCCTGCAGGAGGCCAACGTGGCTGAAACACCGCAAGGCAGTTCAGGCCGATACCCGGCTCTTGCCCCCATCGACGCCTACGGCAATGGCGGCTTCCGGTTTGCAGGCATGAGCCACCGAGGCTCCATCATCTGCCTGCCGAATGCCATCGAGGCGTGGACCGCGGTGACGATGGCGGAAGTCACGCCGGACAGCTTGCGGACAATCCTGACTTTCGGCGGCGTGCTGGACCTGGTGATGCTCGGCACCGGCGCCGAGCATATCTGGCCCTCGGAGGAGGTACGGGAGGCTTTCCGGGAGGCTGGGATTGGTCTCGACATCATGTCGACCGGGGCTGCGGCGCGAACATGGAACATCCTGATCGCGGAGGGCCGCCCCGTCGCTGCGGCCATGCTGGCCGTTGACTGAGCCACAGCCGTTGCCGCGCTCCGTCCCGTGCCCTCGGCGGGGCAGACCGCTCCATGTCAGCGCCACTCGCCACACCTGTCCCTCGCGAGGCATCGGATGAGCGTGCCCGAGCACACAATACGGGCGATCAGCGCGGACCTGCGTGATGCCGCGATGACGATGGAGCAGGACCGCTATCTCGCGGCAACCCTGGCGCGCCCCGAGCACCAGTTTGCGCTGGCGGCGGTGGCGGCATTCGCGGCCGAGCTGCAACGGATACCGGCGACGGTCAGCGAGCCGATGATGGGCTCCATCCGGCTGCAATGGTGGCGGGACGCCATCGATGCGGGTACAGGCGGCGCTGCATCCGGTCATCCGGTTGCCGATGCGCTGCTATCCGTCCTCGCCGATCATCGACTCGGCCGTGAACTGGCTCTCGCGATGGTCGAGGCGCGCGAACATGACCTTGCAGGCGCCCTCCACTCGGACGACGAGAGCCTTCTCGCCTATCTCGACGCGACCAGCGCCAATGCCTTCCGTCTCGCGCTGACCATTACCGGAGCGCAGGCGGACGATCCAGACCCGCTTGCGCGTGCCGCCGGCCGTGCCTACGGCCTTGCACGGTCGCTCGGCCGCTTGCCGATGCTGTTGCACAATGGCGGCCTTCCGCTCACCGCCGACCGCATCCGGTCCGAGGGAGCCGATCCCGACCGCCTCGGCACGTCGCCGGTGCCGGCCGACGTCGCCCTGGCCGTCAGTCGCGCCAGCGCCAAACTCGCGGATCTCGCCCGCGTCCATTTCGACGAAGCCCGCCTGCATTTCCGTGCTCTCCCCAAAGCGTCGCGGCCAGCACTTTTGCCGCTCGCCATGGTCGAGCCATATTTGCGGCTACAGAAGGCCGGAGCACAGATCGACGTTGCCGCAGAGCCGTCTGCCCTTTCGCGGGTGACCCGGATCGGCCTTGCTCATTTGACCGGGCGCATCTGAGCGCGACACAGGGGCGCGCAAGCGGATTCGCAGCAGGGGACAACTCCAGATGGGGCCATGGATCCAGTTGTTGGCCATAGAGGCGCTGTTGCTGGTCCTGGGTTGGGCCACGACGAGCGGCGCCATGGCACAGCCTGCGCCATCTGCCGCACCAGCCGGCCAGCGCAGCGACGGAACCGGAGGCTTCGTGGTTTCACCGCTGCCGCCGTTGTCCGCGCCCGCCGAATCCGGTACCGGGCCTGCCGACAACGGCGGCCTGTTCAAGCCGCTTCCCGGCGAGCCCGCGCCGCATCCAGTCATCCACTGGGAACTCGCAAACTCGTTCCGCTTCTTCACCGACCCCAAATACACCAACATCCACCGGGCGACCTATGAGGCGCTGAGCAACGAGGAGCGCGAACACCCGATCCTGTCGGCCGAACGTCATCTCTCCGAACGTTCGGGCCGGGACGGCTGGGCGGCAACGATGCTGGACCACACCTGTTGGGACCCGCGCCGCAATCGCCACCGCTGCGCGGCCATTCCCGACTACATGGAGCCGAAAAGCCACCGTATCGTCGTCCATCTCCAGGACGTGCCGGATGCGGGACGGGTGGATTGCACCTGGCACACGACAATTGCCGGCCGCAGGGCAGAGCGCGTCACGCTGCCCTGCGATACGCTGGTCAAACTCGACATCCCCTATCCCAGCGGCGCGGATGTCAGCGTCGATATCGGTGGCGTCGAAATCGCGCGAACGACCGTCCATGTCAAAGACATCCTGATTGTCGGGATTGGCGACAGCTTCGGTTCGGGAGAGGGCGACCCGGACGTGCCAGTCAGGTTGTCGCGGGAACGGTCAGCCGACTACGGTGATCCACGCAGTGAACCGCAGCTTACCGGCTACCCCACACGGGTCGGCAACTGGAAGGTGCTGGGTGATGCAGCGTTCCAGGCAGCCAACCCGCGCTGGCTCGACCAGGCCTGCCATCGCTCGCTCTATTCGCATCAGCTCAGGGTGGCGTTGCAGCTCGCTGTCGAAGATCCACGTCGCGCCGTAACGTTCGTGGATTTCTCATGCTCCGGCGCCGAGATCGTGCGGGGGCTTTTCCTGCGCTACAGCGGCCACGAATGGGTGCCGGACCCGCCTGACCTTTCGCAGATCTCGGCAGTCGCGCAGGAGCAATGCGGACGCCATCGCGCCAAGAGCTACGACCTGCCGGAAGCCTACCACCTGCGCGGCAGGATCCCGGAACTGCAGGGCGGCCTGGTGCTGCGCAAGTGCGACAGCAACGAGGCCCGTCGGATCGACCTGCTGATGGTTTCGATCGGCGGCAACGACATCGGGTTTTCGCGACTGGTGGCCAATGCCGTTCTGTCCGACCAGTCGACATTGCGCAAGCTCGGCGGCTGGATGGGCCAGGTGCAGGATTTCCGCGCCGCGCAACAGCAGCTCGACAATCTCGACAACCGGTACAAGTCTCTCAACCGGGCGCTGCACAACATCCTGCATGTCCCCTGGAAGGAAGCCGATCGCATCATGCTGGTGTCGTATCCGTCGCTGGCCCTCTTGGATGATGGCCGGTCGGTGTGTCCCGACAGCCGGGCCGGCATGACAGTGGCCCAGGACTTTTCGCTGTCGGAATCGAAAGCACGCGATTCAATGGCGGCCGCCGACCGGCTGGACAAGATCATGCGCCAGGCGAGCAAGCAATTCGGCTGGTCGTTCGTCAGCGCACACCGGCAGCAGTTCTACGGCCACAGCATCTGCGCGGGCTGGATCCGCGATGCCATCTCGACGACCGAGGACCTCCGGCTGCCACGCAAGATCAACGGACAGTGGCAGCCCTACAATCCCTCGGACTGGCGCCCCTATGCCTCGCGCCAGCGCTGGTTCCGGACGCCCAACGATGCGTTCATGACCGGCCATTTCCACGTCAGCCAGACGATCCTGCAGAAGGCCCTGCCCACCAAGACCATGAACTGGTTCCAGGTCCTGCTGGCGAGCCTCTATTCGGGCGCGTTCCACCCGACGGCGGAAGGTCAGGCGGCTATCGCCGACGCGGTCGTCCTCAAGGCGCGCGGGGTCCTCGGCAAATACGCCGACGAGCGATGAGCGGGCTCCGGCTGCGTTCCTGAAGGGCGCCATTGGGCGGCGTGCAAACGCAAAAGGGCACCAGCCAAGGCTGGCGCCCGCGTTTCCTGACGGAGGAGTTTGATACTCAGGCGTTGTCGGTTGCGACACCGGCGCTGGTTGGCTTGATGGCCTTGCGGCGGCGCGACCACAGGAAGAAGAGGCCCCCGGCACCCACGGCCTGCCCCAACAACGTAACGCCGAAAACCGGCAACGGCGCAGCACCGCCACCGCCATTTCCCTTGCCGTTGCCATTTCCGCCGCCGAACCCAATGCCCAGACCATTGTTGCCGCCAGACGGCGGTTTGGCATTGGCCGGCGTGGCCAGCATGGCGGCCGCTGCTACGGCGGCGAAGATCGCTGTCTTACGCAAACTGTTCATCACGGGACCTGCTGCTGGATGTTCAATCCATTCAATTCGGCAGCAGGCTCGCATGAGCGTCTTAACAAGTTGTATCTAGTTTTAGGTGAAATTCCGATTAACGCCTGTAAAAACACGATAGCCTTTTGCTCGACTTCTGATCTCCTTTTGATGGTTTTCTATTGTATTTGCACTCAATAGCGCGCCACCTCGCCGCGGACGGGGATGGCCGCCACAGCGTCGGCAAGAGGCGCCCAAATTTCAGCGCTTGCCGGCTGGACGCCAGCCGGCCTTGATCGCTTCGGCTTCAGAACAGAACCAGCGCTTGCCCTTGCCCTGGTCCATCCGGATGCGGCGATACCAGGGGCTCCAGGGCATGTGATAGATGCGGCCCCGGGGACTGACATTCCCCTTGATCGGACAACCGGCGGGTGCCGTCGCCAGGGCCTGATGCCAGCTCCCGTGGCGGTACTCCCATGCGGGCCGGGACGGGCCAGACCAGATGCCAACACGCTGGCGGCGGGCGTCATGTTCCTGATCCACGTAGCTTCGGGAATAGCGGACGAACGCCCAGGCCAGGCCGCGCCGGACCAGTTCGGCATTGAGATTCCGTCCGTCGATGCTGCAAATGCCCAGGACGCGCCGGTACTTGTCGAGGCCGCGATCCTCACAGCTTACAAGGCGGTTGGCGACCGCACGGGCCAACCAGGACTGTGCTGCCCGGCCACAGGCCCAGGTGCGGCCCTCAGCGTCGTTGCAGGTCTGCTCAAGTTCAGGCGCGTCAATACCTTCCAACCGGACGCGAACCCCGCCGACGGCCAGAGTATCGCCGTCGATCGCGGCCGCACGGCCTGTGACCATGGCATGACCAAGGGCCTGCCCGTCTATCCGGTAGCGCGCCAGCGCTGGGTGATCCAGTGGGGCCGCCAATACCGTGGCCAAGGCGACCAAAGAAACGATGACAAGACCAATTGCATACAATCTGAAATTTGAACGCGACATCTCATACTCCGCAAACAATTACCGGAGACCTTGCTCCTGCGCGGCGGCACCAACGCGGCCAGATCACGACAATGATGTGAAAATTCAACCAATTGCATGCCGACTGATGGTGCGGATGGTTAAAAATCGGACCTACGTGCCAACACGCTGTGGTAGTCCCACGATTAAACAACAATCATTGCACGCATATTTGATCAACGTTGCAATCGTTGATTTCAACAAGCCGGTGGCGCAGGCTGACGAGCAGGCACACGGAAGCGCGGGTCCAACCGCCCGGACGCGGCCTGACCGTCACGCAGATGAACACGGGTTGCCCTCAGGCGCCGCCTTCGAGCTCTTCGCGGAGGAGTTCAAGCTCGAGCCAACGTTCCTCGTTGGCTGCAAGCTCGGTCTGGGCCTCGGCCAGGCGCGTCGTGGCCCGGGAGAAGCCGTCCGGATCCTTCTGGACGAAGTCCGGTGCCTCGAGCTTGCTGGAAAGGCCCGCGATTTCCGCCTCGAGCTTGCTGATGGCCGCCGGCAGCGTCTCGAGGGCGTGTTTGTCATTGAATGACAGCTTCCGGCGACCGGGCGACGGAGCGGCCGCTTCGCTCCTGGATGATCCAGCGGCTTGCGGTTTCGCGGACTGGCCACGCCCCGATGACGCGGCCTGCGCCTTGCGGGCAAGGTCCGCGCCGCGCCGCTGTGCCAGCATGTCCGCATAGCCACCGGCGTATTCCACCCAGTTGCCGTCGCCCTCGGAGGCCAGCACCGACGTCACCAGCCGATCAAGGAAATCGCGGTCGTGGCTGACGAGCAGCACCGTGCCCGTGTTGCTTGCGAGCAGTTCCTGCAGGAGATCGAGCGTTTCCAGGTCGAGATCGTTGGTCGGCTCGTCCAGAACCAGCAGGTTCGACGGCTTGGCCAGCGCACGCGCCAGCATGAGGCGGCCACGCTCACCACCCGACAGCACCCGCAGCGGCGTGCGCATCTGCTCCGGCGTGAAAAGGAAGTCCTTCATGTAGCTGGCGACATGGCGGGCGCGGCCGTTGACGATGACCTGATCGCCCCGCCCGCCCGTCAACGCCTCGGTTATGGTCCAACCGGGATCGAGCGCCTCGCGGCGCTGGTCGAGGGTTACGATCTCCAGGCCACTGCCGAGACGGACCCCGCCTTCGTCCGGCGCCATTCCGCCGGTGAGCAGCGAGATGAGCGTGGTCTTGCCCGCGCCGTTCGGACCGATGATGCCGATGCGGTCGCCACGCGCGATGCGGACGGACAGGTCCGAGACCACGGGCCGATCGCCAAAGGCCTTGGATATGCCCTTGGCTTCGATCACCAGCTTGCCGGACTGGCCGGCCTCGCTCGACTCCATCACCACGTTGCCCTGCACGCGGCGGGCCTCGCGCCGGTCGCGGCGCATCGCCTCGAGCTCGGCGACCCGGCGCACATTGCGCTTGCGCCGGGCAGTAACGCCGCCATGCATCCACTCGTTCTCGCGCGCAATCCTGCGGTCGAGCTTGTGGCGTTCGGCTTCCTCCTCGGCAAGACGATCATCGCGCCAGGCCTCGAACGCGGCAAATCCCTTGTCGAGACGATGGGTCCGGCCCCGGTCGAGCCAGACCGTGGTGCGGGTGAGGCGCTCCAGGAAGCGGCGGTCGTGGCTGATCAGGACAATGGCGGCCGTCAACTTCCTGATCTCGCCTTCAAGCCATTCGATGGTCGGCAGATCCAGGTGGTTGGTCGGCTCGTCGAGCAACAGGACATCGGGCGACGCCGCCAGGGCCTGGGCGATGGCGATCCGGCGCTGCTCACCGCCCGAAAGGCCGGCGGCGGGCTCATCGCCCGTGAAATCCAGGTGGCCGAGCAAAGCCCGCGCCCGGGCCTCGTCATCAGCCGGGCCCAGACGGGCCAGCACCGCCTCGAGCGTCGTCTCAAAGCCCGAAAGATCGGCCTCCTGCGCCAGATAGGCGATCCGTGCCGATGGATGCTTGAACTGCTCGCCCCGATCGGGTTCGACCAGCCCCGCCGCCACCTTGAGCAGGGTCGATTTGCCTGAGCCATTGCGGCCGACGAGACAGATGCGCTCCCCTGGCGACACGGACAACTCGGCCCCTTCCAGCAGCGGGGTCGATCCGAACGTCAGGTGGATATCCTTGAGGGCGATGAGTTCAGCGGACATGGGGCAAGGACTTAGCTGACCGGGCGGCCGCGTCAAGCCAGGGTTGGTTCCCGTCCCGCGCTGTTTCGTCCCCGAAACCCCGAGAAACAGACAATTCTTCCCACGATGCGGCCATGCCATCTTGAGATGCGCTTTGGGCCGTGCAACGCTCTGAAAATCACAACTTTCAGGATCCGACACGCCATGGCCGACGACCTCATCATTGCCCAGCCAGAACTCACCGCTGCTATTGCCGCCATCGTGAAGGCCGGCGGCTCCAACGACAGGGAGGCGGAACTCGTTTCCACCAATCTGGTCGAGGCCAACCTGAAGGGACACGACAGCCACGGGGTTGGCATGATCCCGCGCTATATCGACTCCCTCAAGCAGGGCGGACTCAACGTCAACCAGGCGCCGAAAATCGTGCTCGATACCGGTCCCATCGTCCGCCTCGACGGGCAGGCCGGGTATGGCCAGGTGATTGGCCACGACACCATGACCCTCGCCATCGAACGGGCCAAGCAACATGGCCTGTGTGCTGCCGGCCTCTACCATTCCCATCATATCGGCCGCATTGGTGCGTGGGCTGAAATGGCGGTCTCCGCCGGTCTCGTGTCGATGCATTTCGTCAACGTGGTCTCGCGCCCGATCGTTGCGGCCTGGGGCGGTGGTGATGCCCGCTTCGGCACCAACCCGATCTGCATCGGCGTGCCACGCCAAGGCAAGGATCCGATCGTGCTCGACTTCGCCACCAGCCGCATTGCGCAAGGCAAAAGCCGCGTCGCCTTCAACCGTGGCAAGCCGCTCGAACCCGGCATGATCATCGACAACGAGGGACGTCCGACCACCAATCCCAAGTTCACGGTCGAGCCGCCCTTCGGCGCGCTCAGGACGTTCGGCGAACACAAGGGCTATGGGCTCGCCATGATCGCCGAACTGCTGGGTGGTGCCCTCACCGGCGGGCCGACCCAGCATGTGCCCTACACCGGGCCGATCCGCGGGGTCTACAACGGCATGATGACCATCGTGCTGGACCCGGAAAAGCTCGGGACGTCGAGCCATTTCCAGACCGAGATCGACGCCTTCACGCAGTGGGTGCAGTCCGGCCCCGTGGCCCAGGATTTCGACAAGGTGCGGCTGGCCGGCGATCCGGAGCGCGAGTCGAAAGCCCGGCGCCAGAAGGAGGGCATCCCCGTCGATCCAACCACCTGGGGGGACATCCTGACGGCGGGCGAGAAGGTCGGGCTGGCGCGCGGCGATGTGGAGAAGATCGCCGGTATCGGCGCCTGATTGGAGGTCTGACAGGGATGGCTGGCGCGCTTCACGGATTATCCGTCATTGAAATTGGCAACGGGCCCGCGGCGGCGCTGGCCGGCATGTTCCTTTCGGATCACGGCGCCCAGGTGACGCGGATCGTGGCACCGCAGGACCCCGACTTTCGCGAGGGCGGGTTCGTGGTGTGGGACCGCGGCAAACGTGCGCTGCGGCTCGACATTGCCGATGCCGAAGGCCTCGCCAGCCTGCACCGGCTGCTGGCCCGGGCCGATGTGCTGATCGAGGACCTGGCGCCGGCGGACCCCCGCCAGCCGAGCCTCGCGCGGACACGGCTCAAGGCCATCAATCCGCGGCTGGTGTCGTGCTCGATCACGGCCTACGGCAAGACGGGCCCCTGGGCCAACGAACCGCCGGTGGAGGACCTCGTGCTGGCCCGGCTCGGCCTGCTCGGCGGCATGCCCGGATTCCGGCCGCCCCCGGTCCATGTGGTGCATCCGCTGCCGAGCGTGGGTGCGGCGCTGCTCGCGTGCAACGGCATTGCGGCGGCCCTGCTGGCGCGCGAGACGACCGGCCGCGGGCGGGCTGTCGAGACGTCGCTGATGGCGGGCGCGCTGCTCTATATGACGAAGGCCGACGGCGAGAAGATCGCGCGGCATGTGTTCCAGTCGCACCCGGCCGGCAGCGCGCCGTTCTACAGCCTCTACGAGTGTGCCGACGGCAAGTGGATACAGCTCGGATGCGTGCACGAGGCCTTCATCGCCAATGGCGCAAAACTGTTCGGGCTGACCGAGGTGATCAACGAGCCGCGCATGGTGTCGGGCCGCGCGCCCGCCACGCCCGCCGACGATGCGGAAATGCGCAGCCTGATCGCGGCCGCCGTGAAACAGAAGCCGCTGGCGGAATGGGCCCGCCTGTTCGAAGCTGCCGACGTGCCGTTCGCGCCCGCCCAACGGACGGAGGAGAGCTTCGATGATCCGCAGGTGCGCCACAACGGCATGGTGGTGACGCTGGACGATCCGGTCGTCGGACCCGCCGTGCAGATGGGCGTGCCCGTCACCATGACCGAAACGCCGGGCGCCATCCAGGGGCCGCGGCAGGCGCCTGCCAACGAGATCACGCCGCTGCCAGAGGCCGCTGCGGCACCAACCGGCGCCACTGCCGGCGACACCATTGATCCACCGCCACTCGCGGGCGTCAGGGTACTCGAGATCACCAACCTGATCGCAGGCCCGACCGCGGGGCGCATCCTGGCCGATCTTGGTGCCGACGTGATCAAGCTCGAGCCGCCCGCCGGTGACATCTCGCGGCCCATTGGACGAACCTATTTCTACGCACTGAACTTCAACAAGCGCTCCATCTGCATCGACACCTCCAAGGAGGACGGCCGCAGGATGGTGCACGCCATTGCCCTCAAGTCCGATGTGCTGCTCGCCAACCTCCGGCCGAAAGCCACGGAGCGCATGGGGCTTGGTCCCGAACTCAATCCCAACCTGATCGAGACCCATCTGACCGGCTACGGGTTTACGGGCCCCTATTCGAAGCGGCCGGGCATCGATCCGCTGGCGCAGGCCTACATGGGCCTGTCACGCGCGCAGGGTGGCCTCGAGAACCCGCCCGTGTTCCCGGCTCAGCTTGCGCCGACCGACTACACGAACGGCGCCATGGGCGCGTTCGGCTCCATCCTCGCGCTCTACGTGCGCACCCGAACGGGCAAGGTCCAGCGCGTCGAAGGCAATCTGCTGTCGGCGGGCATCCTGCTGTCGTCGGCGTGGTTCACGAAGTGGCGCGGCCGGAGCGAGCGTCAACTCGCGGACAAGAACCAGATGGGGACCGGCCCGTTCCACCGCCTGTTCCGCCTGTCGGATGGCTGGATCTACGTTGTCGCCGAAACACCGGCCCAGCAGCAGGCATTCGCACACGTCGCCGGCCGCGGTGCCGCCGATGCCGAGCGCCTCGGCAGCCGTGCGCATGACGGCCATCCAGCCGATTCCCCGGTGTCGCAGGCGGTGGCAGTCGGTCTCCAGTCCAAGCAGGTCTCGGCACCGCTGGACGCCCTGGCGAAAGCCGGTGTTCCGGCGGCTCCAGCGACCGAGGGCCACGCCGAGATCTTCCTCGAGAGCGAACATGCCAAGGTAAATGACCTTGTCGCGGTGCGCCAGCATCCGACCGGCGGCCGTCTCCGCGTCCAATGGCGGTCGGTGACGTTTTCCGACACGGAGCCGACTCTCGGCCGCACGACACCGTTGCTGGGCGAGCACACGGCAGACGTTCTGGAGGAGGCAGGCGTTCCCGCAGGCGAGATTGCCGAGCTGTTGAAATCAGGCGTTCTCAAGTCCGTGAAGGCATGACCATAACGGTGGTCCCTCTGCGCATCGCAACGGGATGAAGCGGGATGAGTTCTCTCGGGCCTCGGGCGCGAGCCGTGCCGATTTCGCCGAGACGTGAGATGATGCGAGCCGGGTTGCATCATTATGCGGCCTTGCATTGCGCCCTTCATGGCTCAATGGTTGTCTCATGGCCTTGCCGGAACACATCAGGTTTCTTGCGCTCAACGCCCTTGGCGGCGCGGTGGCCGGCAATGTCGCTGCGGGATTGATGCTGTGGTTCGACGCCGGCGGGCTTGGCACGCTTATCAGTGAAAGCAGCGCGCCTGTTGCCCCGTTGTGCCTGTTGTTCGGCGGCTTCACCCTGACGTTCGCCAGCCTGGCCATGGGCAGCGCCATCATGCTGATGTCGCGCGACGACTGATCCGCGGCGCTACATGGCTATGTGCGCACCAGCCCCGCGCCGCCAATGACGAGCGTCGGTACCCCGCAGGTGTGATCCTTGACGGAGAAGACGTGCGTTCCGGGGCGGCGGCCCTCCCGCAGTTCCGACACGGTCACTCCGCTCGCCTTCATGCGCCGGTGTGCGGCCTCGACATCGTTCGCGCGCCACGCCATTCCCCACAAGCGATCGGAGCCCGAACCGATGCCCTGCTTCAGGTCGTGGGAAATCTCGACCACCAGATCGCCGCATACGAAAAACAGCAGGCGGCTGCCGAACTTCTCGTTGCTGCGGTCGAGGCGCAGATCCAGTCCCAGGCGTCCACCGTAAAGAGCGACGGCCCGTTCCGGGTCGGGGGTCCGGACCACGACGTGATCGAGACCGGCAATATCACCTGCAGAGTTTCCAGCGGGGATCGCGCGTGCAGAAACGACTGCAATGGGCACACCGTGCGTTGCCGACGGCTCGACAACATAGGCCTTGTCCGAGACCAGCCGGCCCGCAAGGCCACGCCGCGTCAAGCGATGAGCGGCTGCACCAATATCCTGGGTGGCGAAGGCCAATCCCACACCTGCCCCGGCGGCCGCAGCATCGCCTGCAGGATTGAGCGTGACAGCCACATTTCCAAGTTGCAAGCGCAGCGCGTGCCGGGTCCCGTTATCGGGGGCCACCGGCTGCGGTTTTCGCCCGAGCACGGCCTCCAGGCCGGCTGCGGCGGCCCTCGGGTCCGCAACGTCAATGGCGATATGGTCCAGCGCCGTAAGCATGGAAGTGTGTCCTCGTCGGTCGTCTCCGGCAAAAGCCTTGTCTGACGCCCCTCACGCGACGTCATGCTGTCGGCTGTTGCGGCAGGGCTTGTGCGCCGGGTTGCGCAGGCTCCTCGGGAGCTCGTGCGGCAACAATATCACAGTTCCTGGCCGAAGGATGTCAGGAAGCAGTTGACATCCGCGCCCGGATGCTGTGATTTGCGGCTCCTGTCCCAAGGGGAACTGCCTTCAAGATTGCCGGCACTTGCGGCATTCGCGATCCAGCATGTTCTCGTCGGTGCAGATGTGCCCAGATGGCGGAATTGGTAGACGCACTAGTTTCAGGTACTAGCGGGTAACACCGTGGAGGTTCGAGTCCTCTTCTGGGCACCATTCTTTCCCTAAATCCTTGAGACACCAGATCTCTCTGGTGTCATGTGGGTGATGGCTCATTCCACTGCGGGCCAGGGCGCTCAGCAATCCGGGCCAGCAAGACGACCACCTTTCGCAAGCGGAGGTCGATGCGCGTCAGGACCTACGGGACAGATTGGGCTGCTTGCGCAGGAGAGAGTTTGCGGCTCATCGCAACCCCGGGGAAGGACACGATGAGACAGCGAGACTGGCAGGCTCCGCAGAGCGCGGAGGTGACGGTCAGAGACATGCGGCGCGCCACGCGGCGGCACTTCTCGCCCGAGGAAAAGACCCGCATCGTGCTGGAAGGCCTGCGTGGCGAGGACAGTATCGCCGAGCTCTGTTGCCAGGAAGGCATTACCCAGAGCCTCTACTACCGATGGTCCAAGGAGTTCCTCGGAATCCCAGCGGCAGGGCGATCTGATTGAGCGCCCGCCGTCATTGGTACGGCGCGCCCGTGATGATGTATTCGGCGGCGTCGCCGGGGAAATAACCCGTCCCGCCGCCGTTGGTGTTGACGACGCTGTTGAGCTGCAGGCTGCAGCGTGCGCCGGTCGCACCGCCGCTGAAGGTCCAGCCCCACAAGTCACAGATGGCCCCGGAGATCGCCCCGAGGAAGGTCCACGAGAAGTGCGGCGTGCCGACGAGTGTCGTCGTGACATAGCTCACGGCAAAGAGCGCGCCGCCTCTGAGATTGATATGCGCGGCGACGCCACTCGCGGCTGCGAGGATGGTGTCATTGCCCGTCTTGGTGATCTGCGCCCCGGCGCTCCCCTCGATATGGCTGGCTGTGCAGGCGCCCCACTCGATGTTGGCCAGGCGGACGTCGGCGCGCGCACTGGCGCTGAGCAGGCTGACGCCGCTCGTTGCCGTCTGGAGACGCATGTTGCGCAGGTCCACCCTGGCGCCGCCACTCACGACCACACCTGGCCCGGCAAGCACGACATTGCCGGGCGTCGTGGCGTTGCCGGTGATGACGAGGCGGGAGCCGTCGAACTGGGGCCGCGGAACCACGAAGCTGCCCGCGGCTCCGGTGTAGGTGCCATCCGCGATCTGGATGGTGACGGCGTGCCCGTTGGGATCGACGGCGATGGCCTTCGCGACCGCCGCGCTGATGGTGGCGAGCGGCGCCCCGGCCGTGAGGCCGCTGTTGGCGTCGCTGCCCGTCGTCGCGACGTAGTAGGTGCGGTCGGCCGAGAGCATCTCGCGCATCAGCGTGTTCGGCAACCTGACACGTCCCGTCGTCCGGTCGGCGACGAGCGCTTCGAACCAGGTCGCGCCATCGGGAGACACCTTGACGTGGAAGTCATCGTCGCCGGCGAGGCCGGTTTCGGCGCGGCCAGACCAGTTGCTTTGATAGAGTTGCGAAACAGTGTTGCCAGCCGCCGCCTTGTTGAGCACCTGGCGCATGTCACCGCTGCCGGGCGTCACGTCGTCATGGCTGAACAACGTCGCATCGGACTTCACGGCAAGGCGGTTGGTGGCATCCGCCGTCGCGTTGACGCCGACGAGTTCGACTGGATTGACTGAACCACCGCCATCACCGCCCGCCGTCACCCAGGTGCTGCCGTTCCAGGCGACAAGGACATCCTCGTCTGCGATCCAGGCGAGCCAGCCCTCGCGCGGCACATAGAACATCCATGCGCCGTCCTGTAACGCAGCGATCTGGCTGCTCCTTCCTGCCCACGCCTCGGTCGCGCCTGCGGCGACAATGTAGCGATCCCCGTTCGCCGGTGTGGGTGGTGGTGCCGACAGGTTGCGGGCGAGCACCCCTACCTGGACGATGGCGTCGAGGACGCGGATCGCCTCGTTGGGGGTCACGTGCTTCTGCGCCTGGGCGGCGGCGATGTAGGGCAGGCGCAGGTTCGGAGTGTCGTCCATGACGGGGCCTCGCTATTGCTGATGCGCAACAGCGTAAGGGGCATGCCGTGCCAGGGGATAAGTCGCTGCAGGTTCCAAATGGCAGGGTAAATCAGAGATGCACTGGACACTTGGGTTTCCTGCGCCGATCCGCTATCCCGCACAACACCGAGCAATATGAAGAAGCGTTACCGGATTGGGAGGCGCGGTGTGTGACCTTTCCCCTTCAAACGGCCCTGATCTGAGCCAGAGTCTGTCGGCCTCACGAGGAGACGGATGATGAAGAAGCTCAATGACGTTCAACCCGCGTTGTCCTGCTGAGCGGTATCCGTTGTTCTCGCTTCAGATGCCGCCTGCATTCGCGAAAGCAGCTCCCGGTAGGCGCAGACCATTTTCGCGCGGGTGAACCTTGATGCTGCAAGATCGTCTCGGGCCTGTCCGCGCATTCGGATAAGCCTGGTCTCGTCGCGGAGAGCCGACGCAACAAGATCCACGAGGTCGCCTGTCTTGTCGGACGGAACGAGAAAGCCCGTCTCGCCGTGTCGAACGACCACCCCAATGTCGCCGACATCGGTTGCAGCAGTGGGACAGCCGCAGGCCAGCGCCTCCAGCGCCACGAACGGCAGTCCTTCGATGGAAGACGTCATCACGAGGAAGTCGGCTGCCACGTAGATCTGGGCCATGTCTTCGCGCACCACATGCGCAATGCGCCGAATGTCGGCATCGCTTTTCTTGACGCGATCAATCGCCGTTGCGAGCTGGGGCGCCAATGGACCGTCGCCCACGATGATCCCTGTGACGGGAAAGCGCGCGCGAAGGCCTGCCACGATATCCAGGAATTTTTCGGGACGCTTTTCTTCCGCAAGGCGGCCGACCCAGGCGAGGACACACCCCTTCTCCGGGAGACCGAGGGCGCGGCGCGCGGCATTGCGCTCGAACCGGTCAGGCCGAAACAAGCCCTCCGTGTCGACCCCGTTGGGAATGGTTGCAATCCGCTCTGGCGGCACGCCAAGACCTGCCAATGATCGAGAGACCTTTTCGCTGACAGCCACGTGCACGTCGATGCTGTCGCTCGCGACCACGGCGTTGCGAATGTGCCCGCTCGGCAGGTCGTTGTGCAGTATATCGATCGTGACGAGGTGGGGATGGCGCTGCTTCAGGCCGGCAAGGCTCGCATAAGCGAACGCTGATCCGTGAGAGAGTGCGATGCTCGTACCACGCGATGCAATCAGGTGGTCGAGCACTCCTTGCCACATTTCGTCAGCGAAGGCACCGAAGAATGGCACGATGTCCGTGGTGATTTGTCGAAACTGGAACCACCCGCGCTGCTGATCGGGCATCGTCGTGACGACGGTCAGGCGCCAGTCCTCCCGGAGGTCGGTCAGGATATCAAGCAGCAAAACCTCGGCTCCACCATCGTCCAGCCTGGGCGCAATGACAAGGAGGTGGGGACGTTGGTCGGCCGGGCCCAGCACGTCGGGGATGCGCAGCGCGGCGAGAGGGTCAGGGGGAGCGTCAATCGCGTG
>JBKDZY010000620.1:0-6868 GCA_047971765.1 Hyphomicrobiaceae bacterium
TGAACCAAACCAGGAAAGCCGCACACGCGACATGACCATCAACAGCATGACCGGCTTCGCGCGATCCGGTGGCAACGCCGATGGCATGGCCTTTCATTGGGAGCTTCGCAGCGTCAATGGCCGCGGCCTCGACATCCGCTTCCGCCTGCCGCCCGGCTACGATGCCATCGAAGGCCCGGCGCGCGAGGCGGCATCGAAACGGTTCGCGCGCGGCAACATCACGGCAACGCTTGTCATTGAAGCCGCCAGCGAAAGCAGCGGCATCAGGATCAACCAGCAGGCGCTGACAACTATTCTCGCCGCCATCGAGGACCTGCAGAACCACGCCCGCTTCGACCGCCCGCGCCCCGAAGCGATCCTTGGCCTGCGCGGTGTCATCGAACCCGCAAACACGACGCGGTCCGATGAGGAACAGGCAAAGCGACAATCCGTCGTGCTGGGCGCGTTCCGGGATGCCATCAACGGTTTGGCCCAGGCGCGAGCCGAGGAGGGGGCACGGTTGGCTCCGGTACTCGATGCCGCACTAGTGCGCATCGAAGATCTGACAAACCGGATTGCCGCCCATCCCTCCCGGAGGCCGGAATTGATTTCCGAGCGCCTTGCCCAGCAGATCAGGCGTCTCGTCGAAACCGATGTTCCGCTGGAGCCGGATCGCCTCCACCAGGAAGCCATCCTGGCGGCCACCCGCGCCGACGTCGAGGAGGAGTTGAAACGCCTCACCGCCCATGTCGCAGCGGGACGCGAACTTCTCGCCGAGACGGTCGCGACGGGCCGGCGTCTTGATTTCCTCGCCCAGGAATTCAATCGCGAGGCCAATACCATCTGCTCGAAGGCCAACGATATCGAGATCACGCGCATGGGCCTCGATTTGAAGGCCGTGATCGACCAGCTTCGCGAGCAGGTGCAGAATATCGAATGATGCCGGACGGCCTCCGGGGGCAGGAGCGGAAGAGACAATGCCATCCATCGAACGTCGCGGACTGATGCTGGTCCTGTCCTCCCCGTCAGGGGCTGGCAAGACAACACTGAGTCGCGAGATCCTCAAGCGCGACTCCAATCTCAGCCTGTCGGTCTCGGTAACGACCCGCCCGCCCCGCACCGGAGAGCAGGACGGCGTCGATTACCATTTCCGCACCCGCGAGGCGTTCGACGCCATGCGCGAGGCGGGTGGGTTCCTTGAATGGGCCATGGTGCACGGCAACGCCTACGGCACACCGCGCACCCAGGTGATGGAACAGTTGGAGCACGGACACGATCTGCTATTCGATATCGACTGGCAGGGCGCGCAACAGATTTCGAGGCAGGCGCCGGGCGATACGGTCCGTGTCTTCATCCTGCCGCCCTCGGCCGCTGAACTCGAAAAAAGGCTGGTCTCCCGCCGGCAGGATGCGCCCGAGGTGATTGCACGGCGGCTTGCAGGCGCGGCCCAGGAAATCAGCCACTGGCACGAGTACGATTACGTCATCGTCAATACCGACGTGGACCAAAGCCTCACGCAGTTGCAGACAATCCTGGCGGCAGAACGATTGCGGCGACAGAGAAATACGCGCCTTTCGCCACTCGTCGACAAGCTGCTGGCCGATCTTGCTCGTGACAGCGCCGCCTCTGCAACTTGACGCGCCCTGGCCGCGTGTCAATCGAGACGTCCAACACCAGCATCGACGGCAGCCGCAATCCTGGCAAAATCTTCAGGCCAAAGCGTCTCGGCGCGCTTGTCCGGCGCGATCTCCGCCGCAGCAAGCAGGGCCGCCGTATCGCGACCGAGCAGGCGCAGACTTTGACGTAGCATCTTGCGCCGCTGGCCGAATGCAGCGCCGGTCACACGCCCGAGCGTCCTGACATCGCACGGTGGATCGCAACGGCTCTTCGGTGAGAACACAACAACCGCGGATGACACCTTGGGAGGAGGCGTGAACGACTCTGGCCCCAGCCGCAAGGCGACTTTCACATCGCAACGCCACTGTGCGATGACCGCCAGTCGCCCATAGGCTTTCGTTTCAGGCGACGCCACGATCCTGTCGGCCACTTCGCGCTGGAACATGAGCGCCATGCGTTGCCACCAGGGCGGCCAGGGTTCCGTTTCGAGCCAACCGATCAGCAGCCGGGTCGCGATGTTGTAGGGCAGGTTGGCCGCAACGATGGCATTCTCTCCGGCAGCCAGATGCCTCTGCCAATCGACCGCGAGCGCATCGCAGGCAAGAACTTCGAGCCGGCCCGGATGGGCCGTGGAAATTTCCTGAAGTGCAGGTAAGCAGCGGTCATCCCGTTCAACCGCAATCACACGGCGCGCGCCTTCCAGCAGCAGCCCGCGCGTCAAGCCGCCAGGACCAGGCCCCACCTCCATCACCGTGGCGCCGTCGAGAGGGCCGGCCGCGCGCGCAATCCGGCGCGTGAGGTTGAGATCGAGAATGAAATTCTGGCCGAGGCTCTTGCGCGCATCGAGGCCGTGCCGGGCGATCACCTCGCGCAGGGGAGGGAGGCCGTCAGGACTGGCGCCGGAGCGAGTGGCATCCGGGTCGACCGTCATGGGGTGCCGCCACCTGAAGCCGCATCCGCCATCTGTCGTGCCATCCGCAGCGCCGCAATCAGACTGGCCGGCCGGGAGCGTCCGGTTCCGGCAATGTCGAAGGCCGTTCCATGATCGGGTGAGGTCCGCACGAACGGCAGGCCCAGCGTCACGTTCACGCCGTCGTCAAACGACAACGCCTTGATCGGGATCAGCGCCTGGTCGTGATACATGCACAGCGCCACGTCATAACCCTGGCGCGCTTCGGGATGGAACATCGTATCCGCCGATAACGGCCCACTCGCGTCGATTCCCTCGCCACGCAACGCGGCCACGGCCGGCGCGATGATGTCCATGTCCTCCCGCCCGATCGAGCCCGATTCACCGGCATGGGGATTGAGACCCGCAACCACGATCCGGGGCGCGGAAATGCTGAAGCGCTGAACCATATCCTCCACAACGATGCGAGCGGTCTGGACGATCAAATCGGGCGTCAACATGCCCGGAACCTGGCTCAAGGGCACATGAATGGTCAGCGGCACGACCCGCAACATGTCCGACGCCAACATCATCACAGGGTGCCATTGGCGGCCGGGATAATGACGGCCAGCCAGTTCGCCGAGGAACTCGGTATGCCCGGGATGTTTGAAACCGGCTTCGTAGAGCACCGCCTTGTTGATCGGATTGGTGACAATCGCGGCACAGTGACCGGCGACAACATCCGCCACCGCCTGCTCTATGCTTTCAACCACGGCATCGGCGGCGCGGGGCGAGGGCCGTCCTGGCCCAACATCGTCATAGCGACCTGCCCCGACGGCACGGACGGTCAACCGACCTGGCACGCAGGCCTCCATGGTCGGCGCGCCGGACAAAACGTCGATCCCGATGGATACCCCCAACGCCCGTGCGCGTGCCTCGAACACGTCCGGTGCCCCATAGACGACCAGGGCCGGCAGTGTAGAGGCCTCCTGCACCAGGGATTGGATAAGGATATCGGGACCGATGCCAGCGGGCTCGCCGATCGTGACAGCCAAGGGCTGAACGGTCTTCGTGGTGTTGTCCTGCTCCGAACCTGTCGTCATGTGGCCCATCAACGCATTTCGATAAGGGCGTCTTTGCGAAGATCGTAGAGATAGCGCTGCGAGAGCTTCTCGAATTCAAGCATGGTGAGTTTGCTTCGCGCCGCTTCCTTCGAACTCTCCGACACCGTGCTGGTCGAACGTCTGCCGCATACGGCATACAACTCGACGCCATCCGCCGCCAGGTTGGCAGGAAGCATATCGCCATCCTTTGCCGCCAGCAGCAGGCTGCGGGTCGGCTCCGCCACGGACGAGGGCTTCACGAAGCCGAGGTTCTGGAAGCGGGCATTGGTTTGCGATTTGGCCAGCCCGGCCATGCTCTGGCAGCCCCTGAACCGTTGGCGCAGCCCATTGGCCTCGATCAGCCGGCTCGCCATCGCCTGCTGGCTCACCTTGCCGGGCGTCGAGATCGTCAGCTTCTGCAGCTTAAGTTCGAGGTTTTCTTCCTGGCCCGATTTCGCAGCCAGATCCTCGACCTCGCGGTTGGTCACGGTGATGTAGTGACCGTACCGCTTGCGCACCACATCACGCCATGACAGCGACGCCCTGAGCCGATCCTTGATGACATTGGCGCTGGCCCCCTGGCTGGAAATCTGGTTCTCGAACTGCTTGGCCGTCATCTTGTTGCGCTGGGCCATTTCAAGGAAGACCTTGTCCACCTCGGCATTCGTCACCGTGATGGAAAGCTTCGCGGCTTCCTGCAATTTCAGCCGCTCCTCGATCAACTCGTCCAGTGCCTTTTTCTTCATGGTTGGAATGACACTCGCCCGCGCATTGTCGACCGCACGTCGCTGAAGCGTTTTGACGTAGGCCTGCTTGCGGGCCTCGAACGCAGCGATCACCTGTTCGCGCGACTTGCCGCGGTTCGCCTGGATGGTCTCGCGCAGAAGCGACTTGAGATGATCGTTGATGCGCGGGTCCTGGGCATAGGCCTTCATGTTCGCGCGCGCCCGGTCGCTGATATTGGTCGACAGCGACATGAACCTCGCTCGTTCCTCGACCTCGTAGCCGGTGATGGGTTGATCATTGACCAGAGCGACAATCTTCGTGCCCGAGGAGGAAATCGACCGTGATCGGGATGAGGATCGGCGCGCTGAGGCACGACGCGTGCTGGTCGAGCGGGTCCGCTTTTTTGTTTTCTTTTCCTCAACCCGTGGCTTGGCCTGGGGTGTGGGCGGTCTTGGCGCTACGTACACGCCAGGCGGCGGGGGAGGGGGGAGGCTACCCGACGGCGGAGGGGTCGTCGAAACCACCAGGCCGGGAATGGTTGGCGCCACCGCCGGCGAGCCGCTCTGGGCATGAACCACGGGCGCGGCAAGAAAAACCAGCGCGCCAGCCGTCAGCAAGGCTGATGGTGCGGGCGAAGCCGCGCGCACCAATGCACGCATCGCGGTAGTTCTGGGTGCAGGGAAGTTTCCGTCCATAGCAGCGCCTTGTCTTCCGATTCTCGATCCGGCCATGGCCAACCTAATCCGGTTTGGCGGCGCGGGGATAAGCATATCCCCATTTTTTACCGGTCAATCTGGGCAATTTGTGAGCCAGCCGGGCTTCGGTTTCGGCAATCGCGAGCCGATTGGAGATACCTAGCCCAGCCCCTTCGGCGTGTCACCCGGGCACGATATCGGCCGCTGGCAGGCAAACCTTATTTCTGGGGTGGCTGGTTCTCGCCGAAAATGTGATCCAACGCATCGGTGGCATAGCCGAACTGTCCCAGATGTTTGAGCTCGAACCGCAGCATGACCGTCCGATCGGGTTTGATGTAGAGGTCCGGGTTGGTGATGTTGTTTTCGGCATAGGTCGCGGTCAGGACGAAACACTCATCCCCGTACCGGAGCTGGATGTAGTGCTGCAGCATGTTGTCGGCGTCGATATCGTAGCGGATCGCACCGCCCAACGACCAGCGATCCGTCAGTTTCAACGTCGCATTCGCCAGAAGCTCCTGCTGCGTCTGGTAGACTGCGAGCTGTGGATCGTTGCGCAGGAAGGTATACTGTCCACTGAGGCTCAAGGGCCCCAGTGTCGTCGTGCCATAGACGGTTTGCCGCTTCAGAGCCAGCGACGACTCGTCAAACCGGCTCTGCGCGACCATGCGGAAAAGCTGTGACGGTGCCAGATAGGCACCCAGCACATAGTCCGAACTCGACGTCTCGAGACCGCTGTTGCGCGAAAAGCTGTCAATCAGGATCGTGTTGCGGAAATACGAATCCGTGTTGGGATCGAATGCGACGTAGCTATAGGGCGCCCTGCCCGGATCCTCGTAGGGATTGGTCCCGGCAAGGTGGTAGCTTTGCCCGGCGATGAAGCGGGCGTATCCGCCATTATTGGCCTGGAACGTGTACTGCAAGCCGACATTGGCCCGCGTTCCCGTCTCCATCCGGTCCCAGCCCGAGAACTTGTCGACATCGAACAGCAGCGTATCGTCCCAGACGAGGCTCTTGGCATCCTCATCTGGAAGCCGGCGCTGCGACACGCTCGCCGGGCGCGCGACCACCTGGGCAACCGGCTCGACCACATGCGAACCTTCCGCCGTGTGGTTCACGAACGGGAAGGAGTACTTGACGCCAACGGCACCGATCCCCCGCGAGATCGTGTCTTCCTCGATGGCGCTGCCCGTATTGGGATCGTAGCCATTGGTGAAATTCGTGACGTCGGCCTTGGCATAGGCAAAGGGCGTCCACACCTGCCCGACACCGTCCACGATCTTGCGCCGCCAGTTGGCGTCGAACGAGAAGCGGTTCGAATCCGTACCATCGCTGCGCGAGATGCTCTGGGCATTTGAATTGAAACTCAATTCGCCGCCGAGCACAGGCTGCCCGTAGACGTAATTCCAGTCGATAACGGGGTGAACCCGCGATTCCGATGCAGGACTGTCGTCCAGCAGCAGTCCACCGAATTGGTAGAACTGCATGTTGAAGTGGTTGCGCGCACTCAATCCCTGGAGCCACAGGGTGTTGATACGATCCGTCTGCAGGATGCTGTCGAGCTTGTAGAAGCGCCGGAAGGCATCGTCGCTCTCGATCGTCACATCCCAACCGAACTTCCACCAGGAGGCGAGGGAGAACACGCCCTTGGTCTGGATGCTTCCGCGCCAGCCATCCAGGTCCGAGCGCCGGTCAAAGGAATACTCCGTCGGCAACTTGCTTGCGTCCTGGTCGATACCCGCCAGCTTGACATTGTACTGGCCCGTGATGCCACCAAACGCCAGCTTCTGGCGCCATTCACCCTGATAGAGAACGCCCTGCTTCGACCAGTAGCGCGGATCGAAGGTGAAGTCAGCCGTCGG
>JBKDZY010000621.1:0-2500 GCA_047971765.1 Hyphomicrobiaceae bacterium
CTACGGCCACGTCAACAACGTCATCTACTACTCGTACTTCGACACCCTCATTAATCGCTATCTGATCGAGGAAGGCGGGCTGGACTTCGCGAACGGTCCTGTCATCGGCCTGGCTGTCGAATCGCTATGCCGTTACAACAAGTCGTTCACCTACCCGGAAGAGATCGAGGGAGGCCTTCGTGTCGGACGGCTGGGGACGTCGTCGGTGCGCTATGAGATCGGCCTCTTTTCGTCAGATGCCAACGAGGCGCACGCCCGCGCGGAGGGACACTTCGTGCATGTGTTCGTCGATCGCGCGACGCAACGCCCGATCCCTATCCCCGAACCCATGAGATCGGCCCTCGAGAGGCTTCTCGTGAAGGGCGCGGTAGCCTGAGCCGCGACCCACCCCTGGCGGCGGTCCTGTCAAGGGACGAAGCCTGGAAATGTGCGGCAGTTCTACCATGCCGCCGGATAAAATGTGCTCCGCGACATTGTAATAACTGCCCCCTTTGCCGCAAATCAGACATTGATCAATTCAAGATCAATGAGGCAGCAAGGATTGAGCATGTCTATTCGACAGGCAGTGGGATTGGCGATTGGAACGGTGGCAATCGGCGTTGCGCTGAGCAGCGGGGCCTCCGCCCAGGAATTGGCAGATATCCACGCCCAGAACAGGGTGGGCAGGAAGATCTGCATGACGGACCATTTCCATACCGGATTCAGCGGCAACCATAAGTCCCGGCGCGCCGCGGTGGTGGAGGCCGAGCGGTCATGGCAGGACTTCACGGCCTTCGAGTATGGCGGCAGGTGGGCCAGTTTCAGGTTGGCCGCCAGCAGGGGCGTGAAATGCAACCCGGCCGGTGGTGGGTGGAGTTGCAGTGTCGAGGCGCGGCCATGCCGCTACGGTGGTTCCAAGCAGGCCCGTCGCCGCTGACGCCGGGATCTTCGACAGGCTGAATTGCAAAAGGCCACGCCACCCGCGCCATCTCGTGATGGTCGGCTGGCGTGGCCTTTTTGCATGACGGTCGCCAGGATCTCCGCGGCCGAACCCCGGCTTCTGCAGGTAGTGTGTCTGAGTGCCGGTGGTGGTTCCGCTCGAATTTGTAATGCGATAGTGTGGCCGCAAACGCAGGCGAGAGCGCATGACCAAACTGAAAACCATCGACTTGGCCCTGCCAGCATCGCGCGAGGATCTCGCACGACTGGAAATCGGCAACGTCGTCTATCTCACGGGCCGGGTCCACACGGCGCGCGAAGGCGTCTACAAGCGCGCGGTCGAAGAACGCTGCAATGTTCCCGATAGCATCGGGACGGCCTCGTTCCACTGCTCTCCCGCCGCGAGTGTGGGCCCCGGTGGCGAACTGACGGTCGGCGCTGTGACCGCCACGGCCTCGTTCCGGTTCGCTAAGTGGATCGACGGTTGGCTGGAACGCTCCGGCTGCAACATCATTATCGGCAAGGGCGGCATGTCGAGCGACATCTACCGCCAGACGTTCGTCCCGCACAACGCCATCTACCTGACCACGGTCGGATATGGCACGGGCGCGCTCCTCGGACGCGGTATCAAGAAGGTCGTCGCCGCCCATTGGCTCGAAGAGGTTGGCATCGCCCAGGCCATCTGGGTGCTTGATGTCGAACGGTTCGGACCGTTTCTCGTCGAGAGCGACCTGGAAGGCCGCTCCCTGTTCGAGCGCGAGAATGCGTTGATCGCGCCCGGTCTCGAGGCGCTCTATACCGGCACGCGTCCCGCTACGTTGCGCCGCTTTGGCGAGACCGACGACAAGACGGACGAAGTCATCTGATCCGCTCGTTGCCGGTGAACCCGGCAGCCTGCCACAAGTGGTGGCTGCCCGGCATTGCAGGCGCGCGCGCCGAAGACCGCTTCACCAGGACCGCATCACCGGCGGTGTCCCCGCCAATGGCGATGATGCCGCCGGTAATGGTAATGGCGGTGGCGATACCTGTAGGGGCGATAGGACCGGCGGCTCCAGCCCGAATAGATGTAGAACCTTGGATAGTAGCGCCTGTGGTGATGGCGGTGCCGGTAGTAGCGTCTGCGATAGCTGCGCCGCCAGTGGACCCGTTCAACGAGCCTGGAGCCTGACTGGCGAAGGTCCTGCGACGCAGCCGCAGCGATGCCTGCAACGCCCGCCGCATGGCCGGGAAGCGTGCTCGAAAGCACGAGGCCAGCGCCCAACAGGGCGGCCTTGAGCAAGGAATGCATTGCTGTTCTCCTTGTGCGCTCCTCCTTTCGGCGTGTTCCCCAAGCATAGGCGCAGGAGCCGTCAACGCAATGCGTGCGGTAAAAAATTGATAAGTTGTTTCAATATATTATGGCACCCGGAATGCATCAACGTGAGCACATCGAAGCTGGTGCTGCACCGGTTCTGGAGCCCAGCACCACGGCTCCGGATGGCAAACCCCAGTCGGTTTCTGAGGGATGAGCCGCCGCTCCGCTGATCGGCCATATTGATGGGTTCCCCTTGGCCCGCCACGAGGCGATACTAGTGTCCCGACA
>JBKDZY010000622.1:0-5638 GCA_047971765.1 Hyphomicrobiaceae bacterium
AGTGGTTTGTGGTCTTGGCCGTGGCAAGGACCTTGGGGGCCAGCCCCGGAAGAGACTCTCTATCCCTTCAAGCCCAGCACCCGGGCTTCCCTTTCACTAGCTCTTTGAAACGGCGGATCATGTCGTCAATTGACCGTTTGTAAACGAATGCAAGGGCCGTGCCTGTGGCCGCGCTCGTACGAAATCCCTTGGCTTCCTTGCGCCGAGCGCCACGGGAACACGCAGGCAGGGAGGCGCGGCTGCCTTCACTATAGAGTCATAGGTGGGACCCCAAGATTTCGCTTTGGTGCTGTGCAAAAGCACCATATTTTGTACATATGAAATCGCAACGATCAGTGTTTCCAGTGGAATTGGAGGATGACACCGAGGGGCCCTACGACGGCGCGCCATCGGAAGAAGACCTCTGGTTCCTGCCGGGTCCGGTCGAAGACGAACCCGACTTCCTGCCGCCGCTGCCGAAGGCGGAGCCCGATGAACGTGCATTGGTCGCGGACTGGGAAGCCGCCCAGGCATCTCAGGCCCTGCGGTTGGCGCGCGTGGCCGCCCGGTTCGGAGCCCTGGATGATCGTTTGGCCCGCGGGCCCGAAGGGTGGCGGCATCGGCTGGCCATCCTGGCGTCCTCCGAGTTCAGCTGGATGTCGGGCGACCGGGTATCGGTTGACCGCCTGGGACTCTGGCAGGCGATGCGCCTGGGCGCGACAGATGAGGACACCGCTGATCTCCAGCGTGCGGCTTGGACGTTCCGGCGGCTTTCAGGAGGCCCTGGACCGGAACCGGACCTCGCGAGCTTTCTGGGTCGGCACGAGGTAAAGGGCGTCGAACCGCTCACGGAGAAGGTCGCGGCCTGGAACGCGGTTATGGGTGTAGCGCGACAATCTGGATGAGACGCGCGCGTCAATCTGGATGAGATTCTACGTCGCGGCGTCCGTGAGGGTATCATCCTGATTGTCGCTGGCAAGATGCTGGTTCGGTGTTGATTGTCGCTCCGCGACAATCTGAGGGGTGTTGTTGATTGTCGCGAAGGCCGCGGGACGGCCGCGCGATCGTTTTGCCTCCATGGCACTTCGCCGCCTGTAACTCTCTACATTCATCTCGAAGATGGTGGCGTGGTGGACGAGCCTGTCGACGGCGGCCAGCGTCATGGCCGGGTCCGGGAAAACCCGGTTCCATTCGCCGAAGGGCTGGTTGGCCGTGATCAGGAGCGACCTCCGCTCGTAGCGTGCCGAGATCAGTTCGAACAGCACGCTGGTCTCGGCCTGATCCTTGGTGACATAGGCGAGATCATCGAGGATCAGGAGATCGAACTTGTCGAGCTTGGCGATGGCATTCTCGAGCTGGAGTTCCCGACGCGCGACCTGCAATTTCTGGACCAGGTCCGTGGTTCGGGCGAACAGGACGCGCCATCCATTCTCGATCAGCGCAAGACCGATTGCCGCAGCGAGATGGCTTTTGCCGCCGCCAGGCGGGCCCAACATCAGCACGTTGGCGCCCTTGGCCAGCCAGCTGTCCCCGGCGGCCATGGCCGTGACCTGGGCCTTGGAGATCATTGGAACGGCGTCGAAGGTGAAGCTGTCGAGCGTCTTTCCCGGCGGCAGATGCGCCTCGGCAAGGTGGCGTTCGATCCGGCGGTTTGCGCGCTCGGCCAGTTCATGTTCGGCAATGGCCGCAAGGAAGCGCGCGGCCGGCCAGCCCTCCCGATCGGCTGCTTCTGCGAACTGCGGCCAAAGCGTCTTGATCGTGGGCAGGCGCAGTTCGTTCAACATGATGCCGAGGCGGACCTCGTCGATGGAAGAGGCGGTCGTCATGCCGTTTCTCCCATCCAGGCCGCCCTGGCGACGAGCGCGTCGTAGCTGTCGAGGCCGACCTGCGCCACCGAGACGACAGGCAAATCCTGTGGATCTGGTCCGAACTGCCGTCGCAGGGCGACGGGATCGGGCAGCTGTCCGGCCGCCAATACCGCTTCGATCTCCTCTCCCAGCTCGCGCTCGCAGCCGCGCTCATGAGCCAGCGCCAGGAGTTCGACGGTGACCTTGCAGGCCATCTTCTCGGGCAGTTGGGCAACCAGTGCCTCGAAGGCACGCCGATAGGCCGGGCGCGGGAAGAGCTTGTCGCGATAGACGAGGTTCAGGAGCGCCATCGGCTTCCGGCGCAAGGCGTGGATCACGTGGCGGTAGTTGACCACCTGATCGTGCCGCCCGTCCGGATGGGCCCTCCCGCGTGGCAGCGTCATCACCTGCGTGCCGCCCATGAAGACCTCAAGCCGGTCATCGTGAAGCCGGACCCGCAACCGGTGCCCGATCAGGCGGGACGGCACGGTGTAGAAGACCTTGCGCAGGGTGAAGCCTCCGGTGCTCGTGACCGTGACAATGACTTCCTCGAAGTCGGTCGTGCGGTTCGTGGGCAAAGCCTGGAGATGGGTGCGCTCCGCCGCGATCCGCTTGCCATGGGCGGCATTCCGGCGCCCGACGATCTCGTCCACGAAGGCACGGTAGTGCGCCAGATCAGTAAACTCCGCCGAGCCCCGCATCAGAAGGGCGTCGCGGATCGCCGCCTTGAGATGTCCGTGTCCGCTTTCGATGGCGCCGTTCTCATGAGCGACCCCTCGATTGTTGCGCGTGGGCGCCATCCGATAATGGTCGCAAAGCGCATCGTAGCGCCGCGTCAGATCGGCCTCCGTGTCGGCGTCGAGATTGCGGAAAGCTGCGGAAAGGCTGTCGGTGCGGTGCTGCTGCGGCGCACCACCCGCCGACCACAGGGCATTCTGCAGGCCCTCGGCCAAGGCGACGAAGCTTTCGCCGCCCAGGATGACATGCGCATGCGCGAAGCCAGACCACGGCAGGCGGAAGTGGTAGAGCATGTGTGCGAGGGGCTGCCCGCCGACCGTGACGCCCAAGGCAGACATGTCGGTGAAGTCCGACAGTCCCATCCGGCCAGGTTCATGCACCTGCCGGAAGATCACATCCTGTTCAGCCCCGTTCATTGCGCGCCAGGATCGGATCCGGCGCTCGAGCGTGCGTCTGATCCCCGGCGACAATTCCGGATGGCGGCGCAACATCTCCTCGAAGATCGCCACGGCTCGCAATCCGGGCGCTTCCTTCAGCAGCGGCACGACTTCGGCATCGAAGATCGTCTCGAGCGGATCGGGGCGCCGGCGCTCCCGCGGTTGCATCTTCTGCGAAGGAAGCCGCGGGTCCTGCGCGATGCGGAACCCCGTGGAGCGGCTGAAATCGGCCTTGGCGGCGGCCACCTCGACCGGGTGGGTCTGTCTCAGCTTCATGAAAAGCCTCGTCTGTTGATCAATTACATGGCGGCCTGGCACAAAGTGGCTCTCCCTCATGGAAAGCCCCAGCGTATCGGACCGACCGCGATCACAGACGCACTTTCGAAGCGCACGCCGTGGTGGTCCCGTGCTTCCGGTCGGGCTACGCCCTCCCTCCACCACGCGACCACCACGGCGTCTCACCCAGATTGACGCGGAATCTCACCCTGATTGTCGCGCAGCAGTTATGGGCCTGACTTCAAATTTGCACGCCTTGGTTAGGTGTTTGATCCCACGGTTTGATGGTGTGATTCTTTCTCAGGAATGGAAGGAAGCATTATGGGACAAGTTCGTCACGGGAGCGCCTCGACCACGCACGCTGTCAGAGCTGCAATACAGCGATCGCAAGCTTCGCTCGCGCAGCTGAGCAAGGAGCTGCGCATCATTCCCAACATGCTACGGTATCCAGTTCGCCGAGCAGCCCCGCAACCGGAACGCAGCATATTCACGGCAGATGCGGTTCGACATGATCTGTGAGGCAAATGAGATCGAGCACCGACTGACCAAGCCAAACCATCCGTGGACCAATGGCCAGGTCGAACGAATGAACCGCACCATCAAGGAGGCGACCGTCAAACGCTTCCACTACGAAAACCACGACCAGTTGAAAGCACACCTTGCCGACTTCATGGCAGCCTACAACTTCGCCCGCAGGCTCAAGACCCTCAGCGGGCTGACGCCTTACGAGTACATCTGCAAGATCTGGACTTCAGAGCCAGATCGATTCATCCTAAATCCGATCCACCAAATGCCGGGACTGAACAGTTAGCAACTGTATTTCTCATGCGGCCTGATGGGACCATTTGAGACGAGATTTGCAAAGTGCGTTTGCGATTGTGACGAGCTTGCGGGCGACTGCTGTGATGACAACCTTGTGTGGTTTTCCGGCGGCACGAAGACGGTCGGCGAAGGTTTTCAGGAGCGGGTTGTGATGGCTGGCGACGAGCGCCGCCTGGAACATCACGTGTCGTAGCAGTCGGCGGCCGCCTCCGATGGCGCGCTTGCCGCGCATGGCGCCACTGTCATGTGCGATCGGAGCCAGACCCGCCAGCGCGGCGGCCTGCTCACCCGAGAGTTGGCCAAGCTCGGGCATCTCTGCGATGAGCGTAGTGCTAGCGACGGGGCCGATCCCGGGAACGGAACGCAGGATGTCGGCAGTTCTCGCCAGTTCATCATCCGAGGCCAGGGTCTGCTCGATCCGCTCCTCCAACCCTGCGATCTGGCGATCAAGAAGATCTTTCAGCTCGGCGTTCATGGCTTCAAACATATCCGCCGATCCCAGCTTCCCATGCGCCTTAATCTGCGCCAGAAGCCGTTTGCGTGTCTCGACCAACTGACCACGCTTTGACGACAACGCCCTGAGAAGACGCAGTTTTCCATGTGGCAGTACGCGTCCCGCATCCGGTCGAAACATCATGAACCGCGCGATGAGCTCTGCGTCGATCCGGTCCGTCTTTGCCCGTGTGCCCCGGCTGGCGGCGAAGGCCTTGATCTGGGCGGGTGGCAATTGCCGGGTCGCGATCCCGCAAACATCCAGGGCGGACCATAGACGGCATCGCAATGTGCCAAGGTCGTGGTGTTCAACGCCACGCGCAAAGGAGGACGGCGAGATGAAGAATATGATGATTGGGGTCGATCTGGCAAAGACAGTTTTTCAAGTTCATGGTGCCCTTCGAACGGGGGAAGTCCAGTTCCGCAAGAAGCTGACGCGGAAGCAATTCCCCGCGTTCATGGCGCAGCAAGAGCCCAGCATGGTGATTTTCGAGGCGTGCGGCAGCGCACATTTTTGGGCCCGTGAGATGGAAGCTCTTGGGCACGAGGTAAAGCTGATCGCACCGCAATATGTGCGCCCTTTTGTCAAGGCAAAAGAACGACGCGGCGGACGCAGAGGCCATCGTCATTGCAGCACAGCGTCCCGAGATGCGGTTTGTCGAACCCAAATCAACGGCTCAACAGGCGAGGGCTGTCCTGTTTCGGGCCCGTGACCGGCTCGTCCGCCAACGGACCGAGTTGGTGAATGCGCTGCGCGGTGTGCTTTATGAGCATGGGTTCAGCTTTCCTAAAGGCGTACGCCATCTTGGCCGTATCCAGGCCATGCTGGACGACGGAGAGAACGGCCTCGATCCACTGACGTTCGATGAGTGCCAGGACCTGTTCGGGCAGATTGTCGAAACGACCACCCGGATAGATGCCAAGACACGCAAGATCAACGATCTGGCGGTGCAGACGAACATCGCGCGGCGTTTGCAGTCGATGCCCGGCGTGGGGCCGATGACAGCCATGGCCATTGAGGCCTTCGCGCCACCGATGGAAACCTTC
>JBKDZY010000623.1:0-2012 GCA_047971765.1 Hyphomicrobiaceae bacterium
TCGCCGCTCCTTCTCAAACGTTCCAGCACTGCATGAGGCGCTCGCGATGATATTCGCTCGTGCCGAGGAAGACTTCCGAGCTCTTGGCCCGCTTGAACCACAGGTGGGTGTCGTTGTCCCAGGTGAACCCGATGCCGCCGTGGATCTGGATGGTGTGGATCGCGGTCTGCATGTAGGCGTCTGCCGCGCCCGACTTGGCGAGGGAGGCGAGTGCCGAGACTTCGGGATCGCCCTCATCGGCGGCGGCGGCGGCGTAATAGGCGGCCGATCTGGCGAGCTCGACATCGATCAGCATGTCGGCGGCCTTGTGTTTCAGGGACTGGAACGAGGCAATGGGACGACCGAACTGCATGCGCAGGCCGGCATAGTCGATGGCGCTCTCGAACAGGCGTTCGGCGCCGCCGACCATCTCGTTGGCGAGGCAGATGGCCGCCACATCGAGCGTTTCCCTGAGTGCACCGGCGGCGTTGCCTTCCTGGCCCAGCAGCTGGGCCTCGACGCCCTTGAAGGTGAGACGGGCGAGCTTGCGGGTCGCGTCAGCGGTTTCGAGGCGTTCGCGCGTGAGGCCGGGAGCGTCACCCTTGACCGTGAACAGCGAGAGGCCGTCATCGCCGGTGGTTCCGGGCCTGCGGGCGGCGACCACGATGATATCGGCCCAATGGCCATCGAGAACGAAGCTCTTCACGCCGTCCAGCTTGTGGGTGCTGCCGTTGGCGATTGCCGTCATGGCGATGGCGTTGCTACCCCAAAGGCCGGAGGGTTCGGTATAGGCGAGCGTTGCAATCGTTTCGCCTGATGCGATGGCCGGGAGCAGGGCCTTCTTGTCGGCCTCGGTGCCGCCTTTGAGAATGGCGGTTGCGGCAAGAACGGTCGTGCCGAAATAGGGGCTGCACAGCAGGGCGCGACCCATTTCTTCCACGGTGATGGCCAGTTCGGAAATGCCGAAGCCCTGGCCGCCGTAGGCTTCCGGGATATGGACGGCGGTCAGTCCCAGTTCCTGGCTCATCTGGCGCCACACATCCGTATCAACGCCCCGGTCGGTCTCCATGAGCTTGCGCACGGCGGTTGTCGGCGACTTGTCCTCCATGAAGCGGCGCACGAACGAGCGGAACTCCTTCTGCTCGTCGGAAAAGCTGAATTTCATATATCAAGGCTCCGATCGTTATCGACCAGCGTCACGGGTTGCTGGCGTGTGGAAATGATGGGGCATCCCTGTTGGCTTCCAATGCGGCGTGCCTGTCGAGGTCTGGACCCGGGGCAAGAGTGACAGGGCCGGCTTATGGCGGCGGGGGTGCCGTTTGGCCAAGGCTAGTCGGGTCTGGCGGTGTTCGGCAAGGCTGCGGGCGTGGATGCGTCACCATAAACGCCATGCGTGACTGGTTGTGGCCAAGGTTCGGGGAAATGCGCATGGCCTCCAGACCCTTGCTGCGCATGAGGGCTTCGAACTCGGCCTGACTGAAGCGGGTCAGGCCCAATCGTCCGCGGACATGGCGGTAGTCGGAGAAAAACGTGCGGATGAGGCCGATGCCGGCTGCAGCCAGGAAACCGTTCAACCTGGCGAAGTGCAGCAAGGCAACGGCGTCCGTGGCAGGTCCCACGGTTGGTGGGATCACATCGGCGATGATGATGTGGCCTTCGGGTGCGAGCAGGCGTTTCCAGCCGTCGATGGTGTTGGATAGGTGCCCGGCGTCCAGATACTGCAGAATGGAATTGGCGATGATCACGTCGATGGTTCCATCGGGCAGTGCTGCCAGTGCCGCCTGATCAATGGTCTTGATGCTGGGAGTGGCTGAAAAACGGCTTTCGAGGGCGTTGCGCACGTTGGAGGCGGCATCGTAGAGGTAAAGCCTGCAGCACCGGGCGGCCACGACGTCGGCGCTCAGTGCCTCGCCGCAGCCGTAGTCGAGGACGGTATCGCCCGGCGCGACGTGGCTGGCTATGCCATAGGCAATATTCCGGTAATGCACCTTTTTATGGTGCGCATTCACATAGATCGAAGGTGCGGCATTCCA
>JBKDZY010000624.1:0-3461 GCA_047971765.1 Hyphomicrobiaceae bacterium
GCCGCAATCGACGATGACACCCGCGATCGAATTGCCGTGCACGCCCATGAATTTCGTGAGCGAATGGACGATGATATCGGCACCGTGCTCCTTGGGGCGGCACAGGTAGGGCGATGCAAGCGTGTTGTCGACTATCAGCGGAATGCCGGCCTTTTTTGCAATTGCCGATATGGCCTGCATGTCGACGACCCCCCCGCCTGGATTGGCGATGCTTTCGATCATGATGGCCTTGGTCTTGGGAGTAAGCGCCTTTTCGAAGGATGCAGGATCGGTCGAGTCGGCCCAGATGACGTTCCAGCCGAACTTCTTGAAGGCGTGATTGAACTGGTTGATCGAACCGCCGTAGAGCTGGCGGCCGGCGATGAAGTCGTCGCCCGGCTCAAGCAGCGTGTGGAACACGAGGGCCTGCGCGGCATGGCCGGACGCAACGGCAAGTGCGGCAGTGCCGCCTTCCAGGTCGGCAACGCGCGATTCCAGGACGCTTTGTGTGGGATTGCCGAGGCGCGTGTAGATGTTGCCGAACGACTGCAGGCCGAAAAGGGAGGCGGCATGTTCGGCGTCATTGAAGACGTATGACGCCGTCTGATAGATGGGGGTCGTGCGTGCGCCTGTCGCAGGATCGGGCGCGGCGCCCGCGTGGATAGAGCGTGTGGCGAAACCGGGCGTCGTGTTTTTCTGCATTGTAGCTACTCCATGTTGGCTGGAATTGGCCTCATTGTGCAAACAAGGCCCGCGATCAGTGCCATTGGTGTTGAACGATCGGTCCGGCAAGCTGGAAATTTCGGAAGTTCCGTTGGTGCAGTGACGGTCAGCATCTCCTCACCAGACGGCATAGAAACTAATTCACATTGCCCGCCGGGATCAATGCGTCGTGCGGTTATTGCTGGCAGCAGGGGCGCTATTTCCCGATTCTGCCGGGCTCCGGGGGCTCATGGCAGGAAGCACGCCTGTCTGGCGCGGAGAATGCGGCTCGCGGGAGGGCTGGTTCGGGAAGGCTTGAGGAAAAGCCAGAAACGAGATGTCCAGCGCGGTATCAGCCTCAAAACAGAGGCTGGTCCGCTGTTGACAGTATAGTTTTGGTTTCGGTGAGCAAAGGGCTGCCAATACTCGGCTTCTCGGAATGACGGGCAGGAGAAAACGAAAATAAACCGCCTGAACGGACGGGGGCTTGCTGCGACCTGCCGCATGGGAAAGCATGAATGCGTGCTGCCCGTTACCGGGATGCTTCTTGCAGGACGAGTACCGGCAGTTTCATGGAGGCCTGGGCTGAAATGCTGCACGCAGTCGTGGAAAACCTGTGACCAGAGATCAGGCTCACGCATTCGTGAAGTGGAAACGCGGCGTGAAAAGGATCTGGCTTGCTGTTTGCAAGTCGCCTCGCATCCATCTCAACTTGAACTGCACGTTTCCTGATAAAATGGTGAAGAAAAACAGCGCCTGCCCAGGATGGAGCAGGCGCTGAAACTCAAGGGGACACCAGTTCGGCCATTGCCGCCGCCCTGTCAGACGGCGAAATCAATGATCTTCGAACCCTTCTTGAGCGCTGCCACAAGCCACTTCGGCTGGCGCCCGCGACCGGTCCAGGTGTCGGCCGGATTGTTCGGGTTGCGGTATTTGATGGCAACCTTGCCGCCTGACTTGTTGCTTTTCTGGGCCGGGAATATCTCGTTAAGCGAAAGGCCGCGTTTCACTGCCAAAGCTTCAGCTTCGCGCCGGAACTCATTCTTTTCCCGTTCCCGCGCCATAACAATCGCCTTCTGGACGCGAGCCTCGAGTTCGATCAAATCCTTGAGTGCAAGCTTGTCCACGTTGATGGCCGCCATGGTACTTCCTTCCAGTCAACTTCTTTAAAGGGGCTGAGCGGCGAATAGCACTACAGCCCTTGAAATGCAATTTATCCGGAACAGATTATCGTTCGGGTAAATCGGTTGGTAAATGATAAGACAATGGTCAGATTGTGCAATATGCTGATTTGAGCGACAATTCATCCAAGATGACTTAAATCAAGTGGATTGCGGGATACTGATCGAATTTCGCTTTTTCTGCAATGCAGGCCGGATTGCTGTCACTCACGCATTGCTGCTGCTAAGGCCATGTTTCGATGAATTAATTCCTTGATTTGATGCTTCCTGTTCATATCATGGTCGCGTGCAACGTTGGTGCGTTCGGTGCTCCGAAAGGACAAACCTCGACAGAGAGGACCATCACAATGCCGGATAAGAATTTCATTGACCAACTGCAGGGATACAGCCTGACGACAGCAGAAATCCTCTATCGCCTGCCTGATCATCCCGTCCTGCTCCAGACCTACATCTGGCAGGAATACGACCTGGCCCCGAAATTTCCCAAGCTGCTCGATTTTCTGGAGTTCTGGTCGGTCAACCTGGAGGGTGCGCTGCACCAGATCCGCGTCGCACATTCCGCCTTGTTGAAGCCGCAGGAATTGCGCTACGTGATGGGGCGTTTCACACTCAATTGAGCCGTGGCTTGCAGTGCGAGCAAACGCCGTCCTGGCGACAGGGTGAGGAGCAGGCAACGGTTTGTTGGTGGCGACCAATTCCAGCGCCGAGGATTTGTCCGTGCCCTACTCCGATTTCCGACCAGAATTGATGGGGGCTGCCTGTCTCGAGCCGTCGGGCAGGCTTGAAGCTGGATCCCTGCAATCCTTTACGCTGACCTATACGGCCGGGCGTTTCGGTGTCGACGATACGGGGTCCATCAAGATCGGTTTCCGGTTCGCGACAGATTTCGGGCCTGTGCAATTCGACGATCCGAAAGGACAAGGCTACACAACCGCAGAAGCCTCCAACGGTGCGGTGCTGGAGCTCAAATGGGAGTTCAAGCGCAATATCCGTCCATGGAGCCGTTCGCTTTATGTTGGTGTGGTGAAACATTTTCTCCGTCCGGGCGATACCATCACCATCCGCTTTGGCGACCGGCGGTTTGGTGGCCCGGGTATCCGTTTGCAGACCTATTGCGAGCGGGATTTTGAATTTCGTGTGCTCGTGGATGCGATTGCGACCTACGATTATGTGGCGCTGCCGAAAAGCCCCGTGATCGAGATCGTGCCGGGAGAAGGCGTGAATTGGCATGCGGTGCTACCGACACTGGTGGCGCCAGGCGCGGCATTCAGGTTGTCGATCAAGGCGGACGACAAATGGGAAAATCCGTCAGATTGCACAGCAGCGAAGCTGCGCTTGAGGGCGCATGGTGATATTGTTGGATTGCCGCCAGACGTGCATTTCATCAAGGATACGTTTGCTGCGCATATCGAAGGGCTTTCGGCTGCGACTGGTGGTTGGGTGGAAGTGCTGGATGACGCGGGACAGTACCTTTTGCAGATCCAATCCGGTTGTCGTGGCTGCACCAGCGGATGAGACTCGCCACTTCTGGGGAGATACCCACGGTCAATCGAATGAAACGCTCGGGACCAATTCGGCGCGAGACTATTTCGCGTTCGG
>JBKDZY010000625.1:0-2288 GCA_047971765.1 Hyphomicrobiaceae bacterium
GGCGCATTTCCTCCGGTCTTCACCTTGGCCACGACGTTCCCGCCAAGCACGAGGAAATCGAGCGCTTTTTCAAGCACATCGAGGCGGAACTCGAGGCCGGTGGCTTTTTCACCCCGCCCGAGCGGCGCCACGTGACGGTACGAAACCTGCGAACCATGTTTTTGCGCGCAGGCCTGACAGCTCAGGAGGTGCGTACACTGCGTGGTATTGTTGCCACGCTGACGCGTGGCAGGCGCAACTCAAGTCAGTCGTCCACATAGACCGCCTTATTGGCGACACGTTTTCAGCCGAGCGATGCAGCCTTAGTGTGTGGCGGGCTGCGCAGTTGTGGACAGAACTGTGTGGGGGTCCTGCCCTCCGGTCAAGAATTCTATAAACACCTGATCGGAAGTTGGCCCGATTGAGCCCGGGCCCCATCCGATACGGGAAGGTGGAGATGCGGAACATGCCAAAAACGTGGACATTCGGGGCTTTGCCGGCATTGGCTATCGCACTGGCGTTTGCCAGCGCAGGGGCCGTGAGCAGCGCCGATGCCAAGGAGCTGAGCGAGAAGTCGGTTCGCACCTTCATGGAGTACGCTTGGTCACTGGTCCCCGCGCAGTTCACCAAGCCCAGCGGTGAGATCGTTCAGGTCGACAAGAAGAAGAAGGATGAGGTGCTGGTGCCGGTCGATGTCGCCCGCGAGATCATCCGCGTTGGCCGCATTTCAGCCCATGCCCAGGTTTGCAATCTGCCGGTCGACCAGGTCGCCAACTACCGCTCGATGATGCAGCGCGAAAGCGACAAGAAGAAGTGGACCGAGCAGCAGATGATCTACATCAACCAGCTGCATCTGACGACGGTCATGCTGCTGACCGGCAAGATCAAGCTGGTCGAGAAGCAGGGTGATAAGCAGGTCGTCGTCGAGGAGCGCAAATCCCCGGTCCAGACGTGTACGCCCGAGCAGGCCGAGAAGGTCAAGCAGGTGATTGCCGAATACGTCAAATCCGGCCCGCCGATTTCGACGGCGATGGAGCTTCCGGGGGCCGAGAAGACCGATGCTACCACCGATGGCGCAAAACCGGCCTCTGATGTGAAGACCGAAGCACCCAAGAATTAGCCCTTTTCGGGTTGACGCCCGGGGCGAGCCCGGGTATTCCACGCCAAGTCACGCGGGCCGAAAGGTCCGCGTTTTTCTGCGCACCCGCGGCCTCGGGAGGGAAACACCCGTGGCCTGTCGGCCGGACCGCCAGCCCGCAGCAGGGTGGGCACGGCAGAGGAGGGGGCGCTCCCAACCCTCGCTGGGCAGCATCAGGCCGCTCGGTGCGGATATGCAACATTTGCTGGAGTGCCAGACATGACCAAGCGCGTTCGCGCCAAGCATAAGATTGATCGTCGCCTCGGAGAGAACATCTGGGGCCGTCCCAAGAGCCCGCTCAACAAGCGTGAGAGCCGTCCTGGCCAGCACGGCGAGCGCCGTATGGGCAAGACCTCGGACTATGGCCAGCAGCTCAAAGCCAAGCAGAAGCTGAAGGGCTACTACGCCTCCATCACCGAGCGTCAGTTCCGCCGCATCTATGACGAAGCCGCCCGCCTCAAGGGCTCGACGTCCGAGCACATTATCGGCCTCCTGGAGCGCCGTCTCGACGCCGTCGTCTATCGTGCCAAGTTCGTGCCGACCGTCTTTGCCGCACGTCAGTTCGTCAGTCACGGCCATGTCAAGGTCAACGGCCGGCGCGTCACCAGTCCGAGCTATCGGGTGCGAATCGGCGACGTGATCGAGCTGCGCGACAAGGCGCGCGACATGGCGCTCGTCCTTGAAGCGACCAAGAGCGCCGAGCGTGACGTGCCCGACTACATCGACGCCGATCACTCAAAGATGGTCGCCAAGATGACTCGCGTTCCCGCGCTTTCCGACGTGCCATATCCGGTGCAGATGGAGCCCAACCTGGTGGTCGAATTCTATTCACGCTGAAGCACTTTGTGCTTTGCTTTTAGATCGGCCGGGCTTCACGCCCGGCCGTTTTGTTTTGGTCCTGCCTGAAGTGCGGATCCTGCATCGAGACGGTCACGCCAGGGCGGCCGCCACCGGATGTCCGCCACTCCTTGTATCGTGCGCCTCATCTGTTTGATTTGACGAGATCAGCATGACGCGTATGTCGCGCCGGGGCAGAGGCTTGGAAAACAAATAGCCCTGAAGTTCGTTGCAACCAAGTTCAACCAGGATCTTGTGCTGCAATTCGGTTTCGACGCCTTCTGCGACGATGCCGATCGACAAGCCTTTGGCCACCATCACCACCGCCTCGAGT
>JBKDZY010000626.1:0-5780 GCA_047971765.1 Hyphomicrobiaceae bacterium
TCCTGGAGATCGCGCTGCGCGAGTTGATGATCGAGAAAGACATCCTTTCCGCGCGCGACATCGCCGACAAGATCGAGGAGTGGGACGGCAAATGCCCGGAAGTCGGCGCGCAAATCGTCGCGAAGGCGTGGACCGACCCGGCCTACAAATCGCGGTTGCTGGTCGATGGCAACGCCGGCGTCGGCGAGGTCGGTCTTTCCGTGCCGGGCCTCAAGCTGGTCGTCCTAGAAAACACCGAGACCGTGCACCACATGATCGTGTGCACGCTGTGCTCCTGCTACCCGCGCCCCATCCTCGGCCTGCCGCCGCTCTGGTACAAGTCGCGCGAATACCGCTCACGGGCGGTGCGGGAGCCACGCAGCGTGCTGGCTGAATTCGGCACCGACCTGCCCGACAACGTCGAGGTGCGCGTGGTTGATTCCACTGCCGACTGCCGGTTCCTGGTGCTGCCGCGTCGTCCCGAAAACACGGACGGGTGGAGCGCGGACCAGCTTGCGGGCCTTGTCTCGCGGGATTCCATGATCGGCACGGCCGTGGCGCGGAAGCCATAGAGCGTTTCCAGCTGACGTGGAAACGCTATCGCTTGTTTTCGCTCACGCGCCCTATCAGCCTTCGGCTGGGCGCTCCGCGAGGGCGGCGCTTGCTGCCTGAGCTGCAACGCGCGTTGGATCGCGCTACTTGCGATTATCCTCCAGCACCATGGACGCTCCCTTCTCGGCGATCATCATGGTGGGGGCGTTGGTATTGCCGGACGTGATGGCCGGCATGATACTGGCATCAATGACGCGCAGCCCCTCGAGCCCCTTCACCTTGAGCCGGGCATCGACCACAGCGTTGGCTCCATTGCCCATCATGCAGGTTGAGACCGGGTGAAAAATGGTGCTGGCGATGTCCCCTGCGGCCTTGGCCAGCGCCTCGTCGCCGTCGATTTCGGGCCCGGGGCGGAATTCCATCGGCTTGTACTTCTGCAGCGCAGGCATACCGATGATCCTGCGGGTGATGCGGACACTGTCGGCAGCCACGCGGCGGTCATCCTCGGTCGCGAGATAGTTGGCCCAGATCCTGGGCTGAACGGCCGGATCGGGCGACGTGATGCGCACATGACCGCGGCTCGTCGGGCGGACGTTGGCAATGCTGGCCGTGAAGGCCGGGAACGGGTCCAGCGGATCGCCGAACTTGGGCAGGCTCAGCGGCTGGACATGGAATTGGATATTGGGCGTTTCGCGGGAGGCGTCCGAGCGGGTGAAACAGCCGAGCTGGGAGGGTGACATGGTCATGGGCCCGCGCTTGTGCAGCGCATACTCGAGGCCGATCTTCGCGAGCTGCGCGTAGCTCTGGTACTGCTCGTTCATAGTCGGCACGCCGGTGACCTTGTAGGCGCAGCGGATCTGCAGATGGTCCTGCAGGTTCTCGCCGACGCCCGGCAGCTCATGGCGCACCGTGATGCCATGCTTCTGGAGAAGCGCGCCGGGGCCAATACCCGACAACTGGAGCAGCTGCGGACTGCCGATGGCGCCCGCCGCCAGGATCACCTCACGCCGCGCGGTGACAGCCTTCGGGCCGTCCGGGCTCTGGTAGACAAGGCCGGTGACCGTCTTGCCTTCCAGGTTGAGCCACTGCACATGCGCCTTGGTGGCAATGGTCAGGTTCTTGCGGTGCTTGATGGGGTGCAGGAAGCCCTTGGCCGTGTTCCAGCGCACGCCGGACCGCTGGTTGACGTGGAAATAACCGCATCCCTCGTTGTCGCCGCGGTTGAAGTCGTCGGTTTTTGGGATCCCCGCCTGCACCGCGGCTTCCTGGAACGCATCGAGGATTTCCCAGCGCACACGCGCATTCTCGATCCGCCATTCGCCACCGCGCTCGTGCAGGCCATCGAAGGCCGACGGCTCCATGGCCCATTGATCCTGATGCTTCTTGAAATAGGGCAGGATCTCGTCCCATCCCCAGCCGGGGTTTCCCTGCTGGCGCCACAGATCGTAGTCACGCGACTGGCCGCGCATGTAGATCATGCCGTTGATGGACGAACAGCCCCCGAGCACCTTGCCGCGCGGGTAATTCATGGAGCGGCCGTTCAGCCCTTCGTCGGGCGCAGTGGTGAAGCACCAGTCGGCGCGCGGGTTGCCCATGAGATAGAGATAGCCCACCGGAATGTGGATCCAGTGGTAGTTGTCCTTGCCGCCAGCCTCCAGCAGCAGCACCCGGGTATCGGGGTTGGAGGACAACCGGTTCGCCAAAACAGAACCCGCCGAGCCGGCGCCGACAATGACGTAATCATAGGTGTTCTCAGGCTCGGCCATGCTCGTCTCCTGGTCGTCGTCGGCTCAAAATGGCTGGATGCGGCTCGTGATATGCACTCGAAACTGTTGCTGATGTCTGGACCGCCCGGAATTCGGGGGTGTGTTAGCCGCTGGTGCGGCGCGAGGGAAGTGTCGCGGGCTGATCAAAGTTGACGCGCCAGCATCACGATGGGTGTGCCTCCCCACTCAAGGGAGGCTGCCTCCTCGAAGCCGCAGCGGGCGTAGAAGCTGCGATTGCGCGAATCCCGACCGGTGACCAGATGGACGCCGGAGACGCCTTTCCGGCGCAGATCAGATAAAAACGCAGCGATGAGAGCCTGTCCTATGCCGCGGTTGCGTGCCTCGGCCGCGAGATTGATGTGCAGATGCCCCGGATAGCGGGCCGTGAGGTGCGCGATATGCGGCCAGTAGCCGATATCGTCGAAGAGCGGATCATCGGCGGGATCTTCACAGGCGCCGACGATGTAGCCCAGGATCGCCCCGCCGTCATCCATTGCGACATGCGCCATGTCCGGCCAATGCACCAGATAGCGGCCAAGCCAGCGCTCGCGGAAGGCCTGGCGGGCAGCCTCGTCCGGGAAGAAGCGGGTGGCACTCGCCTCGAAGAAGATCGGATCCAGTTCCTGCATGCGGTCGGACCACGAATCGACGGCTGTCAGGCGGACCACGCTGATTTCTGCAGTCATTTCTGCGCCAGGGGTCATCGGAGAACTCCAACAGGTCAAGGATCGTAGCTGCGGCATGGCCAGCCTGACATCACCGCGCCGATGCGGCAAGGCGCGAGGGATGCGCTGGCAAAATCCGACCGGACGCGGCAAGCTGGGCCGATCCAGCCGCGTCCGGTCCGGTCGGGCCCTGTGCGGCGGCAGCCACCAGGAGGGATAATGGCCAACGTAAAAGTCTTTGCCCCGGGCGGATATCGCACCCTGCCAGGCCTGTTCCAGTATTCGGGTGGCGTGGCGGCGGAGCCGGGCTTCGCGATCGAGCGCGTGACATTTCGCGACTGGCTACCGTTGGCCGAGGGTTTCGAGCGCGCCAAAGCGCACCTCGTTTCAATCGGGCGGCCGTTGACGGCCTTCTGCGCGTGCGAGCTGCGCTCTCCCGGCCAGTTCAGCGAGGCGGGGTTCATTGCCTTCAACAAGCACTACTGCGAAACGCTCACCGAATGGGGCATCTTCGATGCGGCCACGCAGTTCAACCCGGTGGCGCGCTCCAACGTCTGCCCGCTGATCGCGCCGCCAGCGGAACCAGGCTTCTACGCCTTTTCCTACACAGTGCCGCAGGAGGGCAAGCTGCCAACCTTCGTCAATTCAGGCAGTGGCGAAGCACCCGGCGGAAAAGGCGCCTACGGCAATTTCATCGTCCGGCGCGGGGAAACGAGCCCTGACGCGATGGCGGACAAGGCGCGGTCGGTGCTTGGCGAAATGGAACGGCGGATGAGCCTGCTCGGCGTGGGCTGGCACGATGCGACGGCGACACAGGTCTATACCGTGCATCCCATTCACAACTTCCTGGGTTCGGAGATCGTCAGGCGCGGCGCAGCACGGCGTGGCGTGACCTGGTTTCTCGCCAGGCCGCCGGTTGTCGAACTCGAGTATGAGATGGATTGCCGCGCCGTCGCCCGCGAGCACATCCTCTGAGTGATTTCGAACCTGTTTTTCTTCTCATGGTGCCGATCTCAGCAGTTTGAGAAATGACCCTTGAACAGTGGGCCGGGTGAACCTGGAATTGTCCAGGCCGGTCCAGCTGCCCGCAGGCGGCCTCGGCCTGTACTTGACCTCGCGCGGCGGCTCAGGCGCGTTTCGCGTTGCCGGTTCCTGGCGCTCCACCCGCCGATGCCGCCGGTGCTTCGATGCACGCGACTCGGGTTCATCGTCATCGCCGGCTTTCGAAGCCACTGGAGATTGCACAGGCAATCGTTTCGAAGTTGTTGCAGCAGGCGGATTTCCCAGATTCGATTTCTGCGACTGGCGGCGCACCATGGCGACCAGTTCGGCCAGAGTGATGTCCCTGAAGTCCTGCCCTGCACGCTCAGACGGCGGGCGCGGCAAGAGATCGTCGCGCATGTCAACCGATGCGGATTGCTCGGGAACGGCTGCGGTCACGACTGCCGACACGGTTTCGTTGGCAGCCCGGTTCATGACGACGGGCGACGGTGATGCCGGGGATTGCACCGCGATTGCATCTTTGGCCACGGCGCTATCCTGTCTGGCGTTCCGATGCGCGACCGCAGGCATAACCGGTGCGGCTGGTGCTGCATTCGCCGCGGGAGTGTGGACTTCGGCGGTCTCGACGACGACCAGAGGCTTGGACGTTTTGGCGGCAGACTTTTCAGCGGCAGACTGGATGGGGTGGGATCGCGCGGGATGGTGATTTTCCCAACCCGTCACCCGCTCCTCCATCGCATCCGCGCGATCCGGTCCAGGGGCCTCATCCAGCTCACGGGCGGCGAGATTGATGCTGCCGGCTGGAATCCGACCGCGTCGGCCTGTTGCCTCGGCCGGCTCATCCGGATTGGCAAACCGTTCCGCCGTTTCGCGGGCGGCGCGTGCGCCCCTGTCATCCGCGTTCGACGTTGCTTCAGCGCGCCCGGCCGGGTCAGCGCCGATGGACCATCCATGCGCTACCTGATAATCCGCTTTCGTTCCAGCGTAGCGATCATTGTATGGTCCCCTGCCGCCGGCAGCGTCGCCGACCTTGCGCCAGGCCTGCCAGATGGTCGGGTTGGGCACGGGTCTCGTGGTGACCGTCTCCTGGGTCCGGCGGGCGTCCAGCACCCACGCAATGCCGTCAAGATCCACGACGATGCCGCTCATCAGGGCCGCAAGTGCAACGACAACCGGGATGCGCAGTGATACGCCGCCCCCTTGGGCCTGCATGTCAGGGTCAGGCCCTTCGGCGGGCTCTCCGGTAGCAGGCAACCGCGGCAAATCCACAGGAGGCGCCGGCGTGAAACCGGCCACAGCCTGCCGGCGCCCTAACCTTAGGCGCTCAAACAACTTTCTCCTGTTCTGTGGCTGGCCCGACATGGCTGATCCCGCAAACAACGACGCGGCACACGAATCGCTCTCCTTCAATTAACCATAGGCTTACGTCCGGACTGATTACCAAATTCTTATCAACTGTCCATCAACGCATTGATATGCAATGATTCACTTGACCATATCAGGCGACATCCGGTCTTCGCATCGCCTCTTCCGCCCTGTGTTTCAAAAGGGCCGGGGAACAGCCTGGCGATCCGGCCGGGCGACAGCAACGATGCCTGGAGATCCTGCAATTGTGCACATTGTTCACACACCCGTAGCCAGACAATCGAGTTGCGCGGAACGGGCTGTCGCAATACTATTTGGCCAGTTCATTCAGATCGATCGCCAAGATCGGCAGTTTTTCCGTTCGAGACCGGGCCGGAGGGTTTATGCAGACTGAAAGTGCCGCCGCTCACGCGACCGCAGCGCGCTCGCCGGGCAATGCGGCCGTCGAAAT
>JBKDZY010000627.1:0-9838 GCA_047971765.1 Hyphomicrobiaceae bacterium
AGTCGTGCGCATTGGGCAGCACCTTGTCTTCCGCGAACTTCCGCATCTGCTCGCGCATGGCGGAATGCGTCTCGTCGAGACCGGAGTCGCCAAAGGTCGTGACACCCGGCTGATCGGCGATCAGTTCCGCGATGCGGGCCTTGACCTCTTCACTGCCGCCACGCGCGATGAGGTCGGCGACATGACGGTCGGCGGCGAACCGCATGGCCTCTTCCGGCGAGACGCCAAGCTGGCCGAGGCGCACCATCTCGACCTGGCTCATGGGAATGCCGCCGGCGATCTGGGCCAGGTATTCGCCAAAGGCGACATCCAGCAGCAGGCCTTCCATCTCACCGAAGCGCCCTTCGCCCGACATGCGCTTGGCCCAGCCCAGCATCTGCCGGATGGCCTCGACATAGGTTGCAAGCCACGCGAGCCCATGCAGTGCGTGCTGCCCGGCATCGGCCGACTTGGCCGCCGCCTGCTTGCCGCGGACACCTTCCTTGGCAAGCGCAAGAACACGTTCCGCCGCCGCAAGTGCAGCGGCGTGGTTTTCGAAATTGGTGGTTCGGCTGAGGGCAGCTTCGGCCATCGCATGGTCTCCTGATCGTTGCTGCAGTGCAAAATAGCTGAGCTGCAGCCCGTGACCAGTCATGCAATGCTTTGGCATAAAGACTTTCCGCTTTTCTCCTCCTGCCAACCTTCAAGTCCAAGGCGCGCCCATGCTGAGCAAGATCCTGATTGCCAACCGCGGTGAGATTGCGCGCCGTATCATCCGCACCGCGCGTCGGCTCGGCGTGGCCACCGTGGCCGTCTATGCCGACGCCGATGCCAGGGCATTGCATGTCAGCGAGGCCGATGAAGCCGTCCATATCGGGCCGTCGCCGGCAACGGAAAGCTATCTGGTTGGTGAGCGGATCATCGCCGCGGCCAAGGCCACCGGCGCCGAGGGCATTCACCCGGGCTATGGTTTTCTTTCGGAGAACGCCGATTTTGCCGCGGCCGTGGGCAAGGCCGGGTTGAAGTTCATCGGCCCCTCGCCGGCGGCCATGCGCGCGCTCGGCGGCAAGGCCCAGGCCAAGGCGGTCGCCATGGAAGCCGGCGTTCCCGTCGTCCCGGGCTATCAGGGCGACGAGCAGGACGCCAGGACGCTGGGCAGGGAAGCAGCGCGGATCGGCTTTCCGGTCATGATCAAGGCCGTTGCCGGTGGCGGTGGCCGTGGCATGCGCCTGGTAACGAAACCAGAGGAACTCCCAGAGCTGTTGGCGTCGGCGCAACGTGAAGCCCAGGGCGACTTCGGCGATGCCCGCGTCCTGATCGAGAAGGTGGTCGAACGCCCTCGCCACATTGAGGTGCAGGTATTCGGCGATGCGCAGGGCAACGTTGTCCATCTGTTCGAACGCGATTGTACCCTGCAGCGGCGCAACCAGAAGGTCATCGAGGAGGCGCCTGCCCCCGGCATGAGTTCTGAGCTGCGCGCGAAGATGTGCGCGGCCGCCGTGTCGCTGGGCAAGGCGGTCGGCTACGAGGGCGCAGGAACGGTCGAGTTCCTGGTGGAAGGCGGCACGCTCGACGCCAACGCCAGATGGTATTTCATCGAGATGAATACCCGCCTCCAGGTCGAGCATCCGGTCACGGAAGAGATCACCGGTCTCGATCTTGTCGAGTGGCAGTTGCGGATTGCGTCGGGAGAAAAGCTGCCCCTGCCGCAGGACAAGATCACGATGCACGGGCACGCCATCGAGGTGCGCGTCAACGCCGAGGACCCCTCCAACGGCTTCATGCCGAGCATCGGCCGCATCGAGGCCTTTCTTCCTGGCTCCCTCGAAGGCGCGCGCCTTGAAAGCGGCGTGATGTCGGGCAGCGTGATCTCGCCGTTCTACGACAGCATGATCGCCAAGCTGATTGTCCATGCCGATGAGCGCGCCACCGTCGTCGAGCGCCTGCGGCAGCATCTCGCCAGCTTCGCCATTGCCGGGCCACGGTCGAACATCCCGTTCCTGATGCGGCTTCTGGCGGATAAGGATGTGGCGCAGGCGCGGATGGATACCGGCCTCATCGCGCGCAAGCTGGATGGCCTTGCGAGCCGCACGGTGACCCGCGATGAGCAGTTGGCCGCGGTCCGCGCGTTCATGCAGGCCGAGACAGCCCGTCATGCCGCCTCGTCAGGCGCCAGCGGGCCATGGCAACGGGCAGACGCCTTCCAGCTCGGCGAACCGCGCGGTATGCCGGTTTCCCTCCTCGTCGATGGCAAACCGGAGACGCTGACATTGCGCTGGAACGGCGCGTCGCCAGTGCCCATCATCATGGAAGCGCCGTCGAGCGATGGTCGCACCGCACGGCATGGCGTAGGTGTCGATGTCGTCGGTACGCATTTCGCGTTGTTCGAAGGCGAACAGGTCACGGTATCACGACCGGTCTACGATGCGGACGACGCCGAGGATGGCGATGCCGGCGATAGCGTGCGCGCACCCATCAACGGCAAGGTTGTGCGCATCTTCGTTTCCGAAGGGGACGACGTCGTCAAGGGAGATCGTATCGCGGTCGTCGAAGCCATGAAGATGGAGCACGTATTGAATGCCGGGCGCGACGGAACGATTGCAAAGGTCTCCGTTGCCGAAGGGGCCCAGGTCAATCAAGGGGCCTTGATTGCGAACCTTGTTGCGGAATAGCCTGATATCGGCTGCGGCCTGCTCGTGATTGGGCAGGCGCGCATTCTTGTTTTTTTGATTTGATGGCCGCTGAAAATGGCTCTGTTCAAGGCAATGGCCACTGGCACCCTTGTCACGCTTGGTGCCAGCGCGTTCATGGCCGAATATCACGTGCCAGCCTATCTCGTGCTGGCTCCCGTTGCGGGTGCCATCGTTGCGTGGCTGGCATTTGGCCGCCATGGCATCGCTGTGTTCTGGCGTGTTCTGCTGCCGCTTGTCATCGGCGTGGCCATGGTTGAGGCCTATCGCTGGTCGCACGGCAATCAATGGCTGAAGGCCAATGTCTGGTCCATCCCGATCAATGGCAATACCGCCGAGCAGTTCTTTGCGGTCATGGCGACGTTGTACGCCGTCACGACGGCACTTGTACTCGTCAAGGCCATCGAGTCGTTCGATCTGCTGTTCAAGGCCATGTCCAGGGAAACCGACAAGATCCGGTCCATTTCCGATTTCCTGTTCTACATGCAGGCGACCATTGGCAACGGTGAACCGATCCACCGGTTGCGCTGCATTTTCCGGGATTATCTGAAAGCCACGTTCGAAAACCCCAAGCGCACCGATGGCGCGGGCGACAGTACATTCGCGAATTGCGTGGGGTTGATCGCACGTCTCGAATGTGCGGACGAGAATGACCGCATTGCACTTGCGGAAATCATGAAATCCATGAACGAGCTGTCCGCGGTCAGGGCGGAGCGCATCGTTCTCACGAATTACCGCGTTCCCGGTTATCTCGTGATCATGCTGGCTGTCATGTCTCTGTCGATGATCCTCATGTTCTTCGTCGATCCTGCCGAGAAGATTTCACACAACTACACCATCATTTTTCTCCTGAGCGTGTTCTCGGCGTTCATATTGCTGCTGCTTCTTGATATTGCCGACCCATTCGATGGTTTCTGGGAAATGGATGTTTCGACGTATGACATGACCAGGCGTTATATCGATGGCCAGCTCGCCATGGATGCGTCAGGCGGCAACGGTGAAATGCCGCCGGCGTGGATGACTTCGGGCCCGGAGACCTTGTCCGGGCAATCGGCGGAAGGTCAGCACCAATGACGGATTTGGCAGCGCTCGAGGCACGCATTCAGCGCCTTGAAGACATCGAGGACATTCGGAATCTGAGGAATTCCTATCACTCGGCGATCAACGACCGCCGCTTTGGTGATGTCGTCTCGTTTTTTACCAGGGATGCGGTTGTCGAACTCGGCTATCTCGCGCGCTACAAGGGGCACGAGCAGATCGACCGGGGCTTTCGCGACATGGGCGAACGCGAGCGCTTCTTCATCAAGCAGTTCATTCATGGCCACATGGTGGAGGTCGATGGTGACCGCGGCACAGGCACGTCCTACCTGGAGGCGCGCTACGGCCGGCATGGCGTCAGCTACATCGTTTCCGGACGTTACGACGATACTTATGTCCGCCACAAAGGGCGCTGGCTGTTCAAGAAGATGAGCGCCGAGATCTACTATACGGTACCGGCCGGCGCCGGGTGGACCGGCAGCGATCTGCACTACATGAAGCCGAACGAATAGGCAGCACCGGTGTCCCCGTGTCCGTTGCCGCCTTGCCCGGCCCGATTGCTGCACCAGCGAACGAGCGAAGGCGGCCAATCTTCTGCCGGCGCCCAATCTTCTTCAGTTTTTTTGATAGCATTGGCTCAGGTTAGAGGCTTGCCCGCAGGCCCATTGTCTGCATAATCTTCGACCTAGCCGATTGGCCGTGCGCGAAGGACCGGTCGGTAAATCAAAAAAAGCAGTTCAACTGTTCGTGCTGATGGGAGGATGCAGCCAGATGGTCTGCCAAAGGCAGAGCAGTTCCGTGCGCGCAGGCGCAATCCTGATCGTGAGCCGTTTCGACGAGGTTGGGCTGTCTTCAGTCCGGGCTGGCGTCGGCCATGTCTGGAAATATGCCGAGCAGTGGAGACGTATCAACGCGCTGTCCGTCGAGAGAATTCTGAAATTGACGGATAGTCGGTGAGTTGGCCACGGCAACGGGATTTGTTCTCGCATGTGAAGCGCATGATTGCGGTGTTCATGTGCGTGCAGGCCGGCTGGAATGCATCAAGACGCTGACCAGGGAGGTTTACGTATGAGGCTGAAGGCACTAGGAGCAGCCGTAGGGTTCGCGGCAGCGGGATTGGCCGCTTTTGCAACCGTATCGGCGCAGGCAGCAGAACCAAAACGAGGCGGCATACTCAAGTACGTCGTCCCCGCCGAGCCGCCGAGCTTCGATGGACATCGCGAGACCACGTTCGCCTTGATCCATCCGATCGCGCCGTTCTACAGCGTGCTGGTGCGCGTCAATCCGGAAAACCCGGCATCGCTGACGAATTTCGTCTGCGACTTGTGCACCGAGATGCCCAAGCCGACCAATGACGGCAAGACCTACACGTTCAAGATCCGCAAGGGCGTGAAGTTCCATGATGGCCAGCCGCTGACTGCGAAAGACGTGCTGGCGACCTTCCAGCACATCGTGTTTCCCGGTGAAGGCGTGCTCAGTGCGCGCAAGGCCATGTTCTCCATGGTCGACAAGATCGAGTCGCCAGACGACGAAACGATCGTCTTCACGTTGAAGCATGCCTCGAATGCCTTCATCCCGGTGATGGCAAACCCATACAACTTCATCTACTCGAAGGCCAGGCTGGACAAGGACCCACGCTGGTACGAGAAGAACATCGACGGGTCGGGACCGTTCATCTTCGACAAGCGCGAGGCAGGCGCCCGCATTACCGGCAAGCGCAACCCCAACTACTATCACACGGGGCTGCCCTATCTTGATGGTTTCGAGGCGATCTTCGCCAAGAAGCAGTCGCTGCGTGTGCAGGCCATCCGCGGTGACCAGGCAGCCATCGAGTTTCGCGGCTTCCCTCCGAAGAGCCGGGACGATCTCGTCAAGGCCCTGGGCGACAAGATCAACGTGCAGGAAAGCGACTGGAACTGCGGCCTGGTGTTGACGCCGAACCATTCGCGCAAGCCATTCGATGATGTCCGCGTGCGCCGCGCCCTGACGCTTGCGCTCGACCGCTGGCAGGGATCGAAGGATCTGTCGAAGATCGCCATCGTGCGCAGCGTTGGAGGGCTGGTCTTCCCCGGGCATCCGCTCGGCTTGTCCAAGGCAGAGTTGGAAAAGGTCGCCGGCTACTGGCCTGACATCAACAAGTCCCGTGCCGAGGCGCGCAGGCTGCTGAAGGAAGCAGGCGTCCCGAACCTCAAGTTCACGTTCCTGAACCGTGCTGTCGACCAGCCCTACACCATCGTCGGCACCTGGCTCATCGACCAGTGGAAGAAGGTGGGCATCGAGGCCAAGCAGAGGACCGAGTCGACCGGCGGCTGGCTCGCGGGTCTGCGGGCGGGCGATTTCGATGTCGGCATCACGGCGAACTGCCAGTCCGTGGTCAACCCGCTGCTCGACGTTGCCTACTACCTGCCGACCGGTCGTTCGGGCCAGCAGATGGGTGTCTTCAAGGATCCGGAACTCGAGAAGATCTATGACACCATGATTGCGACCAGTGACACCGCCAAGCAGAAGGAACTCAAGGCGCAGATGGAACGCCCTGTTCTTGATGAGCAGGCGAACAACATCCAGACATACTGGAGGTACCGCATCATTCCGTACCGCAGCTATCTCAAGAACTGGAAGATCTCGCCAAGCCACTACCTGAACCAGGATCTCTCTGGTTTGTGGATCGACAAGAGCTGAGATCTCCATCCAGCCATCGGCGCCGCTCCCTCCGGGGCGGCGCCGGACACGATGATCCTAATTCCAGTCGATACGGACACGCGGACGCCTGACCCATGCTGCGGTATGTTATCAAACGCCTGCTGTTGATGATCCCGACGTTGTTCGGAGCAGCAATTCTCGTATTTCTCCTGATGCGTGCCATTCCCGGCGACATTTGCTACCTGCGCATGGCCGGTGGCGGTGCCTCGGTGGATCTCGACGTCGTCCGCCAATGCCGCATTGACCTGGTCCTGGAAAACTCCCTTTGGGTCCAGTTCTGGGACTTCATTTCCGGCTTTGTCGTTGGTGATTTCGGCACTTCGATGTGGACCGGTCAGCCGATCTCCCATGAGGTGGCGCTGCGCTTCCAGCTCTCCCTCCAGGTTGCAATCATGGCAACCATCGTCTCCATTCTCATCGCCATCCCGCTCGGCACCCTGGCTGCCGTCAAGCAGGACACCTGGGTGGATTACGTTGTCCGCACCTTCTCGATCGCGGGCATCGCCATTCCCTCGTTCTGGCTCGGCATCCTCATCATTCTCGGCCTGCTGATCTTCACCAAGAAGTGGTTCGGGGTATCCTGGATGCCGCCCATCACCTACAAGCCGATCTGGGTGGACCCGTGGTACAATCTGTCCATGTTGATCTGGCCGGCGCTGGCCACCGGATACCGCTACTCGGCGGTCGCGACCCGGATGACAAGGTCTGCCGTGCTCGAGGTCCTGCGCGAGGATTATGTGCGCACCGCCCGCGCCAAGGGCGTATGGGAAAGCCTCGTCATCCGCAGACACGCACTGCGCAACGCACTCCTTCCGGTCATCACCATTATCGGCATCGAGTTCGCGTTCCTGATGGGCGGGCTTGTCGTCACCGAGCAGGTGTTCAATCTCAACGGCATCGGCAAGCTGTTTGTCGAGTCCGTCGAGAACCACGACTACAACATGGTCCAGTCGCTCGTGATGCTCGTCGTGACCGTGTTCGCGTTCACGAACTTCTTCATCGACCTTTGGTATGCGTGGCTTGATCCGCGCATTCGCTACACCCGTTGAGGCGAGGCAGGACGACCGCACATGGCTACGGCACAAGGCTCAGCAGCATCGGATGGCTTTCCGGTTCGCGACTCGATTCTCGTCTCGATCGGCAAGTTCGCACGCAAGAATCCGCTCGGCACCGCAGGCGCAATCGTTGTCATCATCATGATCCTGATGGCAATCTTCGCACCAGAGATCTCGCGCCACGACCCGACGCTCAACGACTTCGGCGCCATGCTGCAGGCACCGGACTCCGAACATCTCCTCGGCACTGACCAGTATGGGCGTGACCTGTTCACGCGCATTGTCTATGGCGCGCGCACGGCCCTTCTGGTGGGCTTCGTCTCGGCTTTCGTCGGCGCCACGCTCGGTCTCGTGCTGGGTGTCGCGAGTGCCTATTTCGGCGGCACCTTCGACCTGATCTTCCAGCGCATCATGGACGTCATGATGGCGTTTCCGCTCATCATCCTGGCTCTGGCCGTCGTCTCCATAGGTGACGCGTTTCCGGTCAGCGATACCTTCAAGGTGATCATCGCCATCACCATTCCGTTCATTCCGAGAAGCGCGCGCGTGGTGCGGGCCAGCGCGCTCGCCATTCGCGAGATTCCCTATGTGGATGCCGCGCGCGCGGCCGGCTATAGCCACGCCCGCATCATCCTGCGCCACATGGTCCCGAACGTCATGGCGCCGTACCTCATCATTTTCACCGCGTCGGTCGGCCAGGCCATCCTGATCGAGGCGTCGCTGTCGTACCTCGGCCTTGGCGTGCAGGAACCAACGCCGGCGTGGGGACTGATGCTGCGTGGCGGTGCCGAGGAATACGCTGAAAGCGCCCCCTGGGTGGCGATCTATCCCGGTCTGGCCATCACGCTCGCCGTGTTCGGCTTCAACCTGTTCGGGGATTCCGTGCGCGATGCGCTCGACCCGAAACTTCGCCAGTTGTGATCGAGGCCGATACGGCGCGCAGCGCATTGTCGAAGCTGGCAGAAATGGAGAACCCCGGCAGGCATCTGCCGGGGTTCTTCGATCTTGCCGGGAGCTGGCCCCGCCTCTATTGCAACAGGCCCGCAATCATGCCGTCGGACCACTGCTCGTCTTGGCCATGCCATGTGACTTCAGGACATCGGTGATCTCGTCGAGGATCACCGGATCGTCGATCGTGGCTGGCATTTTCCAGGCCTCACTGTCCGCGATGGCCCGCATCGTCCCGCGCAGGATCTTGCCGGATCGCGTTTTCGGCAGCCGCTTCACGGTCATCACCTGCTTGAACGCCGCAACCGGGCCGATCTCCTCGCGCACGAGCTTGATGACCTCGGCTTCGATCTCCTTGGTGTCGCGGTTGACCCCGGCATTCAACACGATGAATCCGGCTGGCAATTGCCCCTTGAGCTCGTCGTGGACGCCGACCACCGCGCACTCGCCCACGTCCTTGTGCTGGGCGACCACTTCCTCCATCTGCCCGGTCGACAGGCGATGGCCGGCAACGTTGATGACGTCATCGGTGCGGGCCATCACGAACACATAACCGTCCTCGTCGATGTAGCCGGCGTCAGACGTCGTATAGTAGCCCTTGAAGTCCGCCAGGTAGCTCTTGTGGAAACGTTCGTCGTTGCCCCACAGCGTCGGCAGGCTGGAGGGTGGCAACGGCAACTTCACGGCAAGCGTACCCGGATTCCCCGCCGCCACCGGCTCGCCCTTCTCGTCGAGGCACTGGAGATCGTAGCCCGGCATCGGAACGGCAGGTGAGCCATACTTGACCGGCAGTTGGCCGAGCCCCACCGGGTTGCCCGCAATCGGCCAGCCGGTTTCCGTTTGCCACCAGTGGTCGATCACCGGCACCTGGAGATGGCGTTCCGCCCACTTGATGGTTTCCGGGTCGGCACGTTCGCCGGCCAGGAACAGCGTGCGGAACTTGCAGAAGTCGTACTTCTTGATGAATGAGCCGTCCGGATCTTCCCGCTTGATGGCGCGGAAGGCCGTCGGCGCCGTGAACATCGCGACGACGCCATGATCGGCGATCACCCGCCAGAAAACGCCCGCATCCGGCGTGCCGACCGGCTTGCCCTCGAACAGGATGGTCGTCGCGCCATGCAACAGCGGCGCATAGGCGATGTAGCTGTGCCCGACCACCCAGCCCACGTCGGATGCCGCCCAGAACGCTTCGCCCGGCTCGACGCCGTAATGGTTCTTCATGGTCCACTTCAACGCCACCATATGGCCGCCGTTGTCGCGGATCACGCCTTTCGGCGAGCCGGTCGTGCCGGACGTGTAGAGGATATAGAGCGGATCGGTTGCCGCCACCGGCACGCAATCGGATGTGCGCCCCTTGGCCTTGGCGTCGGCCACCGCCTGCGCCCAGTCGTGATCGCGTCCCTGCACCATCGGCGCTTCGGCCTGCGG
>JBKDZY010000628.1:0-4931 GCA_047971765.1 Hyphomicrobiaceae bacterium
CCTTCTGGCGGCCGTGCATCCGGGAGAGCGGGTGGCGGTGCTGGTCGGCGAGTCGTGAGGCTCCAGGCGGCGGTGCCATATGGCGCCGGATGCATAACACGTCATGCAATACGAGCATATCTGACGGTCTCGGACATGTTTAGGCCATCAATGCCCGCGCAAAGTCGCTCCTTGCACTGAACTGACACTGGAGAAACTTCCGTGAGAGGAGCAACTCTGCTTGGCGCGATCCTCGCGTGCACGATGCTGGGATCCGCAGCAGTCCAGGCAGCGACGCCTGGATTTACGACAGCCAACGTGAACATGCGGACAGGACCCGACACCGACTATCCAAGCGTCGGCGTGATTCCCGAAGGCGACGACATCTTCGTGGAAGGCTGCCTGCGCGACGAATCGTGGTGTGACGTGCGTTGGGCGGGCAACCGCGGATGGGTCTACAGCGAATATCTCGCCATCGACCGGCGCGGACACATGGTGCGCCTGCCGGATATCGGCGCGGTGGCAATTGGTGTGCCACTCATCACCTTCGCTGCTGCCGACTACTGGGGGCGCTACTACGTCGGACGTCCCTGGTATCGCGATCGGGCGCGCTGGTACGCCTACACGCCACGCCCGCGTGCGGGTTGGCGGGCGCCGCCACCAGGGCCGCGCCGTGCAGGCTGGTGGCGTTCAGACTATCATGCGCCGCGCGGAATGCGGCCGCCCTCCGACCGCGAATGGAGACGTCCCGACCGGCGTGGTCCGGGTGGCCGGGTTCACGTCGATGGGCCCCGCGATGGGCGTGGGTTTGATGGGCGGCGGGATGGTGGCCGTGACCACCGCGACCACCAGGATCGCCGCTGACCTGGAAGCCCGACCGGCCTTCGCCGGAATGACAGTCAAGGCGCTGCATGCCCCGACGACCCGGGACATGCAGCGCCGTCGTCATTATAGCGTATCGGGCCTACGTGGACACGTTCAGTCCGCAATCGCGACCGCGGCCTGGGAGTGCAAACAAACCGGACCGGGTCTGCCTCAACCGGAATTGGTCTATCTGGTGACTCCAGGTGCGCGCCCCGGGCTCATGCGCCGCACTCAATGCACCGTATCGGCGAACAGGCCCGGCATCCGCTCAACCAGGGCATCGGCAAGCTTGTCGAGATGATTGATGGTGAGGGGCTGGACCTCGCTAAGTGCCGCCACGAAGGACTGAGGCGTCAATGCGCCAAGCGCCAACGAACGCAACCAGCCCTCGCGTGTCATCAGCGTTCGATATTCCCGCTCATCGTCCTTGAAGGCGCTCTGCCGTGGTGAGACGCCGACCACCGGTAGGCGGGCGCATACGGCTTCCGACAGCATGGTGCTCGAATCTTCGGTCGCCAGGATCGCATCCACGCGCGCGAACAACCCCGGGAGTGTCCCGGGCCCCGCGTGCCGGAAGTCGATGAAGCGTTCAATGGCTGCCTGTTCCCCGGCCATGCGCGCGAGCTGGTCACCGACCGCGGCAGGCGAGCGCCGCGATGTGGATACGATCCACCGGATGCCGAACTGGGCGTGGCTGTCCAGGAGAAAGGCCAGCAGGGCCGCCCATTCGTCATCCGTGTATTTGAAGAGCCCGGAATTGCCTCCGATCAGCAGCCCGGCAACCCTGGGCAGACCATCAGCGCGGTCATCGGGGCGGGGCGGGGTGTCCGGAAGGTTGTCCGGATCCATGCCGTTGGGTTTCAAGGTTACGAGATGATGCGGCAGGTTTGCGTGCCGGGCGTAGGATGACACGACCAGGTCGAGGTCTGTCGGATCGAAATGCCGCAAGGTTCCGCAGAAGATGCTCCTGGCCTTCAAAAGGCGCGAAGTGGCCACCAGCGCGCCGATGGTGTCGCCGCCCGCCGAGATCACCAATCGCGCCGCCGGCAGGCTCTTCGCGCTCACGCCATAGGCAAGCCGCAAGACCAGCGCCGGAGAGAGCCCGCTTGCCAGCAGCGCCGATTGCACACGTGCGGGCAACAGGTTGTGCCGCCGGACATCCAGGCGAAAGACATCCACCGGACGGCGGCGCGCAATGGCAGCCGCGACCCCTTCCGAGAGGTGATAATGGCCGGGGCGTCCGTCCGAGAGAATAAGGATGGCCAGTGCGTCCATGTCAGCGCGACCTGCAGGTTGGCCCGCAGACGAACGTGCAGGCGGTGTGAGTGGCAACGGTTTCTCACCCGATGATCATGACGCAAAGACGCCGCGGACCATGCGCGCCGGTAACAAGGCGTCCGCCGACATCGGCCGTGCGCGATGGGCCCGAGACCAGATTGAGCGTGCGCGGCATCTCCCCGCGTCCCAGCCGGTCGCGGATGCGATCGAAGGCATCCTCGTAGGGGCCGACCAGATCGGCAGCCTTGAGCAGCACGATGCAGGTTTCGGGAAGGAAGGTGTTGGTCACCGGATTGTCGGGCCCCGATGCGCACACCAGCGTGCCTGTCTCCGCCACCCCCGCCACGGCGTGCACCACGCCCACCTCGTCGCTCGGCTCGGCGCGTCCGGTCTTGAGCGACAAGGCGGGTTCCCCCGCCCAGGCCAGGCCCTGGGTCCAGCTATCGTTGCCCGTGCGGATGTCGAGCGGCAGATTGGCTCCGCGGAGGAATTCGGCAACCGCTGCCGGCACAGCCTCGTCGCCGCCAACCTCGATGACCGTGGCAAAGCCAAGCCGAAGCTGGCCGATAAAGAGCTTGCGCAACCGGTCGGCGTCGGTGTTGACCCGTGCCGGGATCAGGTGACGAACCTGCCCGTCAAGCCGTGCCTTGACGGCAGCCTGGCGCGCCGGTGCACCGGCCCCCGCGCCAAGTTGGCCGCGAATGGCGGCAAACACACGCGTCCGCCGCGTGTTGGCGTTGTCGCTCATCTCGGCACGCCTTTCTGATGCTCGGCCCAAAGCTGCTGGAAGGTCCGGCCTTCCGGCGCGGCGAGGTCGCGATGGCGTGTCCATCCGCCTGCAAATGGCAGTGACCTGAAAGCCCCGCGCCTGCGCCCCAGGGCCCCGAGCACTGGCATGGCGAACCGGGCCGCCAGATGATAGAGCCGTGGCCGCCGCGCAAAGTAGCTCCACAATTTCAGGCCCCGGCGCGCGGCCTTCGAGCCACCACCCCTGGCGAATTCCTGGGTGCGCCATTCCCGCATCAGACCCGGCAGCGGGATCATCATCGGGCAGACGCTCTCGCAGCGGCCGCAGAATGTCGAGGCGTTGGGATGATGCCCGGCCTCGTCGAGACCGATCAGGGCCGGATTGAGCACAGAGCCGATCGGACCCGGATAGACCCAGCCATAGGCATGTCCGCCGATGGCGCCATAGACCGGGCAATGGTTCATGCATGCCCCGCACCGGATACAGCGCAGCACCTCCTGGAACGGCGTGCCGAGCAGCGACGACCGCCCGTTGTCCAGCACCACCACATGGTAGTCTTCGGGCCCGTCCGGATCCTCCGCCCGGCGCGGGCCCGTCGAGAAGGTGGTGTAGACGGAGAACTCCTGTCCCGTGGCCGAGCGCGCCAGCAGCCGCAGCAAGGTCGAGACATCCTCGAGGGTGGGCACCACCTTGTCGATAGTCGTTACCACCACATGCACGCGCGCCAACGATTGCGTGAGATCGCCGTTGCCCTCGTTGGTGACGATGATCGAGGACCCGGTCTCCGCCACGAGAAAATTGGCGCCCGTGATGCCGACATCGGCCTTGATGAACCTCTCGCGCAGGATTTCGCGCGCCTCGCCGACGATCTTGACCGGTTCGTCAAGCGGCCGATCCTTGGGCAGATGCGTGTGGTGGGCGCGGAAATCCGCCTCGATCTGCGCTTCCGTCAGGTGGATGGCAGGCGCAATGATGTGGCTGGGCGTCTCCTTTCGGATCTGCACCAGGTATTCGCCAAGGTCCGTCTCGACCACCTCCAGGCCCTGTTCTTCCAGGTGCTGGTTGAGGCCGATTTCCTCGGTCACCATGGACTTGCCCTTGGTCACCAGTCGGGCCTTTGCGTCGCGGCAGATCCCGGCCACGATGTCCCGTGCGTCGGCGGCGGTTGGCGCCCAATGCACCTTGGCGCCCGCGGCCTTGGCCTTGTCCTCCCAGGCTTCGAGGTAGAGATCGAGGTGCGCGAGGGCGTGGTTGCGGATATCGCGGCCGATTTCCCGCAGTTCCTCGAACTCGGGCAGCCGGTCGCGGGCGGCGGCGCGTTGGGCGACCAGACCGGCAGGCAGGCCGGAGAGGGCGCGCTGCAACTGATCATCCTTGAGCGCGGCCTTTACATTCGACTTGAAAGCGAGGGCTGTGACGTCCATGGGCTCCAGTACCTCGGGTGAAATCACATCCGGGGGATCGTTTTATCCCCCGCCGCCGGGAAGCGCGAGCACCAAGTCGCGCGCCGCCCGGTTCGGCGGACAGAACCGCTTCAGAAATCGAACAGACTGCCGTAGCCGTCGATTTCCGCGCGCACGCCCGAAAGTCTCAGGCAATGCCAAAGGCTGACCTGGTTCGCGGACAGGACCGGCCGGCCCAGATCCCGCTCGAGCGCATCCAGGATGCCGACACAGCGGAACCCGGTTCCCGCGATGAACACGCCGTCGGCGTTGTCCGGGCAGCCGTTGCGAATTTGCGTGTAGAGCGGTTCGATTTCCTGCTCGAAGCCCATGCCGAGGGGATAGAGATCGGACGGCTGCAGCTCGCGCCACTTGCGGCCCGGATCATAGCGCATATGGCCGGCAGGCTCGACGCCGTGGTCGCGATAGTAGGTCAATCCCAGCGCGACGGTGTCGTCGCTGAACCACGGTGGCAGCACCAGATAGGGCGACGTGACCCCCATGGCCTGGAAGGCGGCGAGACTGTCCAGCCCGTTGGTGGTGATGTGGACGCCCGCGCGCATTTCCGCCGCCAGGCGCGTGACCACCGCCTCGTCCCAACCCTTGCCACCCACGATGCT
>JBKDZY010000629.1:0-2253 GCA_047971765.1 Hyphomicrobiaceae bacterium
CGATGCCGTCGGCACCAGCCATCGTGGCTGGCCTCGCACTTCAATCCATGGCGATGGCGATGCTGGACGTGGCCATCAACCTCTACATGCTGGACCACATTCCCCGGCGCGAACTCAACACCTTCGAACCGCGGCGACTGCTGTTCACGGGCACCACGTTTGCCCTTGGCCCGTGGCTTGGCGTCTATCTCAATGTCCATGCCTATGTGAATTCATCGTTCGTGATCGCGGGACTGTCGGCGCTGTCGCTGCTGATCTTCTTCTGGGTCCTGCGGCTGTCCGACCATTCGGCCGTCCGGACCACGGGCGCGCCCTCACCCAGTCCATTGAAGTCGATTCCGCGGTTCGTGGCCCAGAAACGGCTGTTGCTGGCGTGGTTCCTGGCGCTGGGGCGTAATGGCTGGTGGGTGATGAACTTCATCTATACGCCGATCTATGTGGCGCGCGCCGGCTTCAGTCCGGAAGCGGGCGGAGGGCTGGTCTCGCTCGGGCTGGTGGCGATGCTGCTGGTGCGGGTGTGGGGCCGGCTCGGAGGCCGGATCGGCATCCGCAACGTGCTCAGCATCGGCTACGGCCTCACGGGATGTTTCAGCCTGATCGCCTCGGCGCTGGCATTCGCGGGCTACACCATTCCATGCATGGTGGCGCTGTGGGCGGCAGCGGTGTCTGCCACCGTCATCGACGGCGCGGGCAACGTGCCGTTCTTCAGGGCCGTGCACCACTACGAACGGGCGGAGATGACCTCGGTGTTCATGACGTTCCGTCATGTCGGTTCGCTGGTCGTGCCGGGTGTGCTGGCGGTGGTGCTGTGGTTCTTCCCACTGCCTGCCGTTTTCGCCGTTGGCGGATTGTTGGTTCTCACCATGGCGTGGCTGTCGCGGTTGCTGCCGCGCGGGTTGTGAGATCTGCCACAACTTCTTTTTCAGCAGATTCGGCGTTTTTTCCAAAGGCAGTGGCACGGGCCCTGGCGCAAGACCGTTCGTGTGCCTAGTTTGCCCGCCTGCAAGAACACCAAATCAAACAGGAAAAATGCCAATGACCGCCACCGATGCCGTTCGATACGAAGACAAGGGCGACGGCATTGTCGTCGTGACGCTCAACGATCCCAAAACCCGCAATGCGCTCGGCGACGACGTCATCGACGGCATCGTGGCTGCCTGCAATCGCATCAACGCCGACATGAATGTGAGCTGCATGATCCTGACCGGCGCCGGAGAAGGGTTCTCGTCGGGGGGCAACGTGAAGGAAATGCGCGACAGGAAGGGACTGTTCGGCGGCGCTCCCGTCGACATGCGCCGCGCCTACCAGCACGGCATCCACAAGATTCCGAAATCGCTGTTCGGTCTCGAAGTGCCCTCCATCTGCGCGGTCAACGGGGCTGCGATCGGCGCGGGGTGCGATACGACGCTGATGTGCGATATCCGGATCGCCGGGCGGAAGGCTCAATTCGCGGAGAGTTTCATGCGCGTCGGACTCGTCTCGGGCGATGGCGGCGCATGGTCGCTGCCACGGGTGGTCGGCCTGTCGCGCGCCTACGAGATGACGCTGACGGGCGATGTCATCGACGCCGACAAGGCCGAAAAATGGGGTCTCGTCTCCAAGGTGGTGGACGACGACAAGCTGATGGACGAGGCGATGGCGCTGGCCCGCCGGATCGCGGCCTTCCCGCCCCACACGGTGCGTCTCAACAAGCGCCTGCTGCGCGAAAGCCAGGGCGTGAGCCTCACGACGGCGCTCGAGCTCGCCTCAGCCATGCAGGCGCTCGTGCAATCGACCGAAGACCAGGGCGAAGCCGTAATGGCCATGCTCGAAAAGCGCCCCGGACGCTACAAGGGGCAATAAGGCCCGCAGTCTTATTGCGCCCGCCGCCTCATCGCGATTGGCAACTGCGCGGTGATCCGTCATCGTATGGTGACAGACCATCGGCTGCCGGAGTCCACCGGCGGCCGGTGGTCATCTGCTGCAATGACGAAGGACATCGAAATGCCTGGACCGCTGGACGGTTATCGTATCATCGACCTCACCGCGGTCGTGCTTGGCCCCGTTGCAACCATGCATCTGGCCGACATGGGGGCGGACGTCATCAAGGTCGAGGCCCCCGAAAGGGACGTGATGCGTCATCCGGGCCACGCGCCGACGCCTGCCATGGGACCGGTCTATCTCGCCATCAACCGGTTCTAGCGGGCTATTTGCCTGGATCTCAAGTAGGATTTATCGGTTGAGGTGATGTATTAACTGATGTAGAGTTTGTTT
>JBKDZY010000630.1:0-3688 GCA_047971765.1 Hyphomicrobiaceae bacterium
CCTTGTCGGCAACCGAGCTGTCGATCGCGAGCGACGCCTTGAGCATCGTCTCATCGACGAGCTGCAAGCGCTCGCTGAAGGCATCATCCAGCGCCTTGGTCCGCGAAATGAGCTGATCGTCGAGGCTCTGCTGACGCGACTCCATGGTGGCATCGAGCGCCTTGGTATATTCCTCCAGGATCGTCTGCAGGCCATTGGTCCTCTCGCCAAGCACCGTCTCCAGCGAGGAGGCACTTTGCGCGATGTGGTTCGACACGGTTTCGGCAGCGCCGACGAGGCTGCGCTTCATGTCATCGGTGCGGTGCTCGAGCGCGCGATCGAGGCCTTCCACAGTCCCCTCGATCATCTCGCGCATGTCGTCGGTGCGCTGGCCAAGGGCCGAATCCAGGCCACCCGTGAAATTATCGAACACCGACTGGATGTTCTCGGCATGGCCATCAAGTGCCGTTTCGATGCGGCCGACACCACCGGTCAACGCGGTGGCGATCTCACTCGACCGGCTTTCCAGAAGCCCTTGCAGATTGGCGGTCTGCTCGGTCAGGACTCCACGCAATTCCTGCGTCCGGGCGCCGACCGATTCAGCGAGATGGCCCGCGCCCGTCGTCAACGACTGCTCCATCGACACCAGGTTGACGCCGGCCTGCTCGATGAAGCGCGCGAGCTTCACCTGTTGCTCGCCCAGCTTGTCGATGAGCGACGGAATGTCGGTGCCGAGCTCCTTGAGCGAGAAGCTGACTCGTTCGGACGTGTTCAGAAGCGCCGTGCGCTCACCGGCCAGCTCATCCAGCAGGCCGCGAATCCGGTTCTCGTTCTGGGTATAGGAATGCTCGAGACTTGCGACCTCGTTGTGGACGAGCGCCTCCAGCTCGCCGGCGCGGCCCAGCGCACGGGCAACGGCCTCGTTCATATGGTTGACCTGCCGCCGCACGGCCTGTCCGACGGATGCCACCTGCTGCTCGGCCATCCGGTCAGGCTCGGCCAGTCGGATCGCCACCTCCGTCATGGCGGAGGACATGAGTTTCAGTTCCTGTGCGCGCCACACCAGCATCGCGATGAACCAGAACACCGCGATCGGCAGAATAATAGTTGCTGCAAGGATGATGGCGGTCGGCCGCACGAAAAAATCCGTCACGGATGACGCGGCATGAATTTCGGGAGCGAGCATCGCCCAACCGAGAAGCAGACTGCAGAACGCCCAGACCGCACTGGCGATGGCGGCAATCTGCATTGGCCGCTGAGACGGCTTCTGGTGGAGCGCGAAGATCAGGCCACCAATGGACGGCAGATCGTCGTTGGCGGCAACATGTGTGCGCGGCGGTCCAGCGGGCCGACGGCGTGCCGTGCGCCGCGACGGCACACGCTGCTGCTGATCATCAGCCTTCTCGCTGTCCGGTGCCGTGTCATCCTTTCCCGGAGCGGCTTCCGGTTCCTTCGCCAATGGCGATTCCGGCTTGATCTCGAACGACTGCTTCGCCTTCCTGCGTCCACTTTCGGGCAATGGCGGAACCGCCGAATTGCGCTGGTTCATGCCTGGCAGCACATGCACGACGTCGGACTTGTCCTTGCGCCCGGGCGGGTCTGCACGCTCAGCGTCAGCCTTCGGCGACGGCTCTGGCCCAGCGGGAACCTGGCGAGGCGCGCGCTGTTCCGCGGCTTGATTCGGGAACTGTCGGACAGGCGCCGGGTCTGGCGCAGCCGGGGGCAAGGGCGGTGGGGCTGCACTCGGAGACGGTGCCGCTGACGAGGCTGCAGCCGTGTTCGAATTGGCCCCAAAGGCGGGTGCTGCACTCGAAGCAAAAGGCCCCGTTCCCGTGGCCGGGATCGCGGGCGGCGACACCACCTGCTGCAGGTGCCCCTCGCTATTGCCGGCGCTCTTGGCTTTTTTCTGCGCCATTATTTTGCCCAACCATTTCGGCGCTCAAGCACCGTGCCCCCAATAAAGCCCGTGTGGTGCACCGGTCAGTTTGTGCACCGGACTCTTTCATCGCCGCCTACCCGACTCGTGACGGCCGCGAGAAGCAGTACAGAGTATCACTATAATCCCCACATTCACTGCACATGAATTGCAGCGTACAGACGCAGCTCACTCCTGGTCCCCCCTCACTTTTAGCGGGTTTTTTATGGCGAAAGGAAGATCCATGTGATCTTACCCACACCGAAATTACAACTGTTCGGAGCAGAATTTCATTGCAAACCACCCATAGTGGAAATGCAGTCCTCTTGTTTAGGGCCGGTTAGTTCCACTGTGTCACAATTACAGGGCTGGCGACGAGTCGAAAATCGAATCGCACCGCCCGAGCCGTCGGCTGACTGACAGAATCACCAACATCGAGACCGCCCCAGTGCAACCAATCGACCACGCCTATCTTTCGAAATACACCTTCGGCAACGCGGACCTCGAAAACGAGGTCCTCTGCCTGTTCGCCGAGCAGGCACCGGTTTATCTGCGACAGATGCGGGAGGCCGCCACCGAGAAGGCCTGGCGGGAGGCCGCGCACACACTCAAGGGGTCGGCGCGCGCGGTCGGTGCCCTGGCTGTCGCCAAATGTGCCGAGACCGCCGAGATGGCGACCGATGATTGTATGGTGCGCGAAACCCTGCTTGCGGAAACGGCGGAAGCCCTGGCAACGACCTGTGCCTATATCGAGTCCCACTGCCCGGCTTCCATCAAGCGTTCCTGAGATCCGGTGGCAGCCGCCCACAGCGCCAGGCGCGTCGGACACGTTGTATTTGCTCCTTTTTGCCATCTCGACAGAGAGGGGAATTTCCTGCCGCCCCATTCTCGAAGATGCGGGTTCTGCATAAATCCCAGCCAAAACCCAGCCAGAAACCATGACCATGTTTGGCGATGACGGTTGCCTTGCCGCCGCGCCTTGGCCTAAACCGTTGCCGCGAATAGTCTCATCGTATTCCGCAGTTCTTTTTGGCATGATGATGCCAGAAAAGAACATCGCACGAACCACGCTTCGACGGGAAAGCCAGCCAGATGCCGAAAATCACGTTCATTCAGCCCGATGGTCAATCCCAGGTCGTCGACGCAGAGGCTGGTCTTACCGTCATGGAAGCTGCCAAGAAGGCGCTCGTTGCGGGGATCGAGGCGGAATGCGGCGGTGCATGTGCCTGCGCGACGTGCCACGTCTATGTCGATGAAGCCTGGACGGAGACGGTCGGCAAGCCATCCGACATGGAAGCCGACATGCTGGATTTCGCCTTCGACGTGAGGGACGAGAGCCGGCTGTCATGCCAGATCAAGGTCGAAGACAAGATCGACGGCCTGATCCTGCGGGTCCCCGCCAAGCAATTCTGACGGCTGCCCGAAGCCCCGCGCATCGCGACGCCCCATTGAACCTGCCTCCCAGGTCGGCAATCATGGCCCCTTCAAGGATCAGGCCAGGATTGGATTTGGAAGGGAGGCGCGTCGTTCCATGCAGCTTGCCGACAAGATTGCGATCGTTACCGGGGCCGGACAGGGTATTGGCAAAGCTACTGCCCTCGCCATGGCGGATGAAGGCGCGGACGTTGTCTGCGCCGACATCAATGCCGAGACGGCAGCAGAAACCGCAGCGGCCGTCACAGCCAAAGGTCGCCGAGCGCTGACAATTACGGCCGACCTTGGCGATGTCGGCGCGATCGACCGCATGGTGCAGGACACCGTGCAAGCGTTCGGGCACATCGACATTCTCGTGAA
>JBKDZY010000631.1:0-1796 GCA_047971765.1 Hyphomicrobiaceae bacterium
TCACCATCGACGAGGCGCTGGCCAATTCCGATTCGCCGACCAACCTGTCGTGGCTCATCAACAACGCCGAATTCAACGTCAATAGCGGCAAGGAAGAAAAACTGGGCGACGTCGCCATGGATTTCGACGATACCGACGAAGAAGGCGCTTCCTTCAAGGAATTCCAGCTCAATCTCGACGACGAAACCACTGCGCAATGAGCACCGCCGCCTTCACCGAACTGCACACCCTGCGCGATTTCATCCGCTACGCGGTCAGCCGCTTCACCGCCGCCGGCCTGTTCTTCGGCCACGGCAGCGACAACGCCTGGGACGAGGCGGTCTATCTGACGCTGCACACCCTGCACCTGCCGCTCGATTCCCTGGAGCCTTTTCTCGATGCGCGCCTGTTGCCGGACGAGCGCAGCCGCCTGCTCGACATCTATCACCGCCGCTGCCAGGAACGCCTGCCCGCCGCCTATCTCACCCAGGAAGCCTGGCTGGGCGAGGATCGCTTCTACGTCGACGAGCGCGTCATCGTGCCGCGCTCCTTCATCGCCGAACTGCTCGACGAACAACTCAGCCCATGGGTGGATGACCCCGAGGCCATCGAAAACGCGCTCGATCTGTGCACCGGCTCCGGCTGTCTGGCGATCAAACTCGCCCTGAATTTCCCCAACGCGCAGGTCGACGCCGCCGACCTCTCGCCGGATGCCCTCGACGTCGCCCGCCGCAACATCGCCGATTACCAATTGAGCCGACGCGTGGAACCCATCCACTCCGACGCCTTCGCCGCGCTCACCGGCAAGCGTTACGACCTGATCGTTTCCAACCCGCCCTACGTCGATGCACAGTCCGTCGCGGCGCTGCCGCCGGAATACCGGCATGAGCCGAAAATGGCGCTCGGCTCGGGCGAGGATGGCCTCGATTTCACCCGCACCATCCTCGCTGAAGCCAAAAAACACCTGACCGAGAACGGTCTGCTCGTCGTCGAAATCGGCCACAACCGCGCCGCGCTCGAAACTGCCTGCCCCACCCTGCCCTTCACCTGGCTCGACACGGCGGCGGGCGATGAATACGTGTTCATGCTGCGGGCGGAAGATTTGCCGGAATAATTTGCAACTTCGGCCCTTCCCGGCACTCACGCCCGCTCACACCTTGTCCCCCAAGCTCTACGCCCTGCCCAGCCCGTTCGAGATCGAAACCGGCACGGTATTGATGCTCGAACCCGAATGGGCGCGGGCGAGCGAATTGCGCGCGCAACTGCTGGATGAAAGCTATCCCAAGCCCTTCGTCATCGACGATGGACAATCGCGCTACCTCTATTTCAACGTGCGCCTGATGCAGAGTCAGATGTCGCTGCAAGCACCGCACGATCTGGCCTTGCGTTATACGCAGAAGATGATGGGCTTCCTGCTCTTTCATCCACGCCCGAAGCGCATCGTGCAGATCGGGCTGGGCGGCGGTTCGCTGGTCAAGTTCTGCCATCGCCGCCTGCCCGGCGTGCACATCACCGCCGTCGAACTCGATCCGGACGTGATCGCGCTGCGCGATGCGTTTTTCGTGCCGCCGGACGATGAGCGCCTGCACATCGTCTGCGCCGACGGGGCGCAATTCATCGAGCAGGCCGCCAAAGGGATCGACGCCCTGCTGCTCGACGCCTTCGACCGCAACGGTTTCGCTCCGCCCCTGGCCAGCCCGGCATTTTTTGAACAGGTCTTTGCCAGGCTGTCCGGCAACGGCGTTTTCGTCGTCAATCTGGCCGGCGACAAGGAAAGCTACGCCGGGGTGATCGGGCGCATCATGCAGGTGTTCGAC
>JBKDZY010000632.1:0-1824 GCA_047971765.1 Hyphomicrobiaceae bacterium
CCCCCCTGTAAAGAGATTGGGGGGCCGGAAGGGTCAGAGAGCACAAAAAAAGTTCCTACGAGGCGCGAAGGCTGCGCGAACGTGTCTGATCCAGCGCGAACCGCAGCACGACGGCCGCCGCGGCTTCACTCGGTGCACCACCGGAGAGTTGCATTAGCTCCGGCATCCGCGCCAATGCCCGCTCCTGCGCCGCTCTGGTCTCGGGGTCGGTGAGGATCCGCGCCAGGCCCGCGGCCAACTTTTCGGGTGTGCAGTCCTCCTGCATCAATTCGGGAAATGCGCGCTCTCCCAACACCAGGTTCGACAGCGCGAAGTGCGGGGTCTTGACGAGAAAGCCGAGGCTTGCGGCCAAGGCATCGACCCGATAGCTGACAAGCATCGGTGTACCCGCAAGCGCCAACTCGAGCGTAACCGTTCCTGATGCGGCAAGCGCCACATCTGCCGCCTTGAATGCCGCCAGCTTCGCGTCCTCGCCACTCACCAGATGGACCCTGACTGGCCAACTGCCGACATGGCCTTCGATCATCTGCCTGACACTTTCGACTGCCGGGATCACCACTTCGAGCGGTCCAACGCGCGCCTCCAGCTGGCTCATCGCGTTGCCGAACGGGCGGATCAACCGCTCGACCTCGGACCGCCGGCTGCCCGGCAGCAGCACGACGAGTTTACGGGCCGCATCGAGACCCAACGCGCGCCGGAGCGCTGCTGGATCGGCGCGCTCGAATTCGGGCAGGCGCTCGACGAGGGGATGGCCGACATAGGTGCATTCCGGGCCGCCAAGGCGCACATGCACGGAGGGCTCGAACGGCAACAGCGCAAGAACGTGATCGATGTAGGCCCGCATGCGAGGAGCGCGCTTGGGGCGCCATGCCCAGACGCTCGGCGACACGTAATTGACGATCGGCACGTCGGGCAGCGCCTTCCGGATGCGCCGCGCGACCGGGTGGGTGAACTCCGGACTATCGATAATCACGACGGCGTCCGGCTGCATGGCAACGCCGGCCCGGGCGGCCTGGTTGACGCGACACACAAGTCGCGGCAATGCGCCGAGGATGGCAAGCGGCCCCATCACTGCCACGTCCGAGATCGGAAACTGCGAGGCCAATCCAGCATCCGCCATGTGCCGTCCGCCGACGCCCTCGAACCGCACCGGTCGCGGCGCCAACCGATGGATCGCGGACAGCAACTTGCCACCCAGCGAGTCGCCAGAATGGTCACCGGCTACGACATAGATGCGGACAGCGTGATCCCGCCGCGGCAGACGGCTCATGGCTCGCTCACCGTGCACATGAGGAACACCTTGGCCTCATTTGCCCACGCCAAGAGGTCCGTATGCGCTTCTCCTTCGGGCATGGGCGCGGAGACGACGATGCCTGCAATGGAGCTGGCGAGGGCCGCTTCGAAGACTTCGCGGTCGAGCAACGCGTCTGCGGTCTGCCCACGGTCGGCGTCGAGAACGAGGACGCCCCTCTGCCCACCGAATGTGCGTCGCCCCCACGTCGAGGCCCGGCCTTGCGCCCCGAGAAATTTTGGAAGTGGGAGCCCCCCCGCAATCGCGAGAACGTGCTCCCGATCTATCAGTGCGGCCCGGCCCGCACCGTGTCTGTGCAGCACGGGCAACAACCGACGCCCGATGGCGATGTCTCGGCGCTGGGATGGCGTCGGCGCGCGGCGCGCTGCCACCTGCAGGACGGGTCGCGCCTCGGGCTGCGGCCCGTATTGTCCAGGCGCGGATGCGATGATGCCGGTCACGAAAAGACCAGCGGACATGGCTTCCTGAACGACACCGTCCCGATCGAGCACGATCGCCCCGCCCGCCCCGAC
>JBKDZY010000633.1:0-6437 GCA_047971765.1 Hyphomicrobiaceae bacterium
CCAGCCAGCCGGCAGCCCGCCGATGGGATTCGATGCGCTCGGTCACGTCCTCGTGGATCGCAACCCAGCCACCCTGCTTGAGCGGCCGGACCACCATCTCGACGGTTCGACCGTCGCGCAAGCTCTGTGCGAGCTTTAACTCGGCGTGCTTTTCGGCCTGCTCGTTGAGCAGCTTGCGCCACTCTCCACGCACCTTCAGCGCCGGTGCATTCTGTTCCGTGAGCTTTGGCAGACGGGACTCGAGGACGTCGTTGAACGAGGCGCCGGGCCGCGTCAATTCAGGTGGCAACTCGTAGATCGAGGCATAGGCCGCGTTGCACACGATAAGGCGCTCATTGCTGTCATAGAGCGACAAACCACGGGCCATGTTGTTGAAGGCGATGTCCAGCCACTGATTGAGCTGCTCGAGGCGATCCTTGTTCTCCAGCAACTGCACCGCGTTGGCCCGGAAGATGTCAACGGCGCGCGCCATGTCGCCGATCTCATCCGCTGTACGCGGGACGTCCAGCTCCACGTCGGTTTCATTGCCCGCCAGTCTCAGCATGACGTTGCCGAGCGAACGAAGCTTTACGACCAGGGTGCGCAACAGCATCAACGACAGTGGACCGATCAGGACCGCGGCGATGATGCCGATCGCAATCACGGCCTGGACCTGCCGCCTCGCCCCTGTCGCCAGGTAGCCGGCATCGCGCTCGGCAAGTGAAACGGCACTTCCCCGATGCGCACGCACCAGGGCCTGCAGTTCGCGGGCCTTCTTTGCGAAGTCGGCGACAATCGGAAGCGCGCTGTCCTGCGCGAAGTGGTCCGCCAGATACAGGATTTTCCGGCCGAGGGAATCGAGTTGGTCGATGGCCGGGCCCACGTTGGCCTGGAATGCCCCGCCGGAGCGGGCGGCCAGTTCCCTCATGCGCTGGATCGCATCCGCGGCCAGTTCGCCGTCACGCTTGATCTGCGCCCGATCGAACTCCAGCGGTGCGGTCTCTATCACCCGTCCGTAGCGTTCGAGCAGCAGTTCCAGTTCACCGGCATCGACCACGCTTGTCAGCGTGTCCTCGTAGATGATCTGCGCCGCGCGGCCGGTATTCAGCGCGAAATATATGGTTGCGGTGGCGAGCAGCGAGAGCGCGACCAGGGCCAGCGCACCAACCAGATAGAGGCGACCAGCGATGGTAGTCCGCAGGAAATCCAGCTTTATCCGGTTGCCGGTGTTCGTCATTGTTCGCCCAACTGGTTCATGCCTTCCGACACCAGGCTGCGAGTTGCCTCGATCACTTTCCTGGCAGCGGGGCCTGGCTCGCCGAAGGTGACGTAATTCAGGACCTGCTCGACCGGTTCGTCCGTCCGCAACTCATGGACGCGCTCGGTCGACACCAGCGAAAGCTGGGCGATACCAATGGCATTCTTGAGCTGCGACGTGATGATCAGGACGTTGCGCGGCGCTTCGACAACGATCAGGCGACCGGGTGTGATTTTTCCTCCGTCGAGAAGTTGCTGGCGCACCGTTGTCGGCACACCACCACCGGGCTGCACCGTGACGACGGCAATGGGCATATCCGCCCCGCCGAGGTCCTTCCAGCCCTTGATCCTGCCGACCAGCACGTCACGCAGGTCGCCAACGGTTATGGTCTTGACCGTGTTGGCCTCATGAACGACGAACGCAATTCGGGTGCGGGCGATCTCGAACACCTGCAGCTTGTCGATTGGCACCTCGGGATGCTTCGACCGCAGATACTTCTGCTCGCCCTTGAGGCTGCTGGAAATCATCGCCAGGTCGATCCGGCGCTCGAGCAGTGCGGTGAGGCCATAAATCGACTTGTTGGCCAGAACTTCCAGCTTGATGCCCGAGCGTTCCTCAATCAGGGCCTTGTAGGGGGCCATCACGCGGCGATTGAATGTGGTCGAACCTTGCACGCGCAACGTTTCGTGCGCTCCGGCTTTCTGGGCGGATACGGGGGCTGATTGCAGAACAGCAATCGATGCACCCGCAAATACTGCGAGGATTGTTCGCTTCAACGCTGGCGTCGTCATCCCAGTCCTTTCAGGGCCCTTCGCGCCCCTTCCGGTTGCATGTTGTTTATCTTTCTACTTTTAATGGCAGGACATAACGATTTCACTAACGCCTGGGTTGCATTTTGACGTCGTCGGATTGAATTGCTTTTGAACCAAATTCCGAGGCGCATATTCGCGGGATTGTCATCCCCTCTGTGTAGAACTGATCTCGTTGACTCGTATTGCGGTCCATCCGCTCTGGAGAGTGACGATGCTTTGGTATCAACTCCGGTGGGGTCTGCCCAACGCAGCCCCATTTTTTCTTGCCCCACTACTCGTGCTGGTCCTGGGCGCCGGCTGAGACGGGTTCGGCCCGGCCAAGCGTGTGCCGGCCGGTCAAACGCTGCCGTCGAGTTGCAGATCGGGCTCTGCCGGGATGCTGGTTTCAATATGGATCTGGCCTTCCGCCCCGATGCGGATGGCGGAACCGTGCTCGATCTGCGACCAGCCATCGACGGCCACCACCATCGGGATGTCACGCTCGCGGGCGACGATGGCCATGTGGCTGAGCCATCCGCCCGTGGCCGACACGACGCCTGCCGAATCGAGCACGTGGCCAAGCCAGGCGGGGTGCACGAACGGCGTCACCAGGATGTCGCCCGGCTGGAAGCCGGAAAGTTCGTCTCCGGCTTCGGCCATGTCGTCGCTAACGACGTAGGCGCGTCCCGTTGGTTCGCCGCTTCCCGCCACCCGCATGCCTGAGAGGCCGCCGGCGGTGTTGCCCGCGCGGCCGCCGGGCCAGGAGGCCCGTTCCAGGGCCGCCAGCGACAGGTCCCGCGGGAGCGCCCTGATGGCCATGAGGTTTTCGCGCGCTTCGGCGCGCTCCCGGGCCCGCTCGCGGGCCTGCTGCACATGAGCCTCGGACAATCCGATAATCTCCGGCAGCGTCAGGAAGAAGATTTCTCCATCGAAACCCAACCGTTCGTCGAGTGCGAGCAGCGCCTTGCGCAAGGCCGCGAAGTTGCCGAGGACGGCATTCTTGGCGTCCTCCTTCAACACCTGCATGGTGCAGGCGAGCGCGGTCAGATGCGCCAACTCGGGGTCGGCCAGGGGTTTCAGATCGTGATGCTGGTGCAGGGATGCCAGTGTTGACTGTTCATCGACGAACTTTCGCAACTCTTCCGGCACTTCGCCGAAACGCGGCGCACTCAGTTCGTAATCCAGACGCGAGCGCGAACCGAGAATGCGGCGCAGGGTCGGCTGCCGGTCCGGCAGAGACATCTGTAGCGCATCGTTGACGGCTTGTTCGAGCATGGTCTTGCGGTTCGGCACCAGATAGGACGCCGGCTCCAGTCCAGCGGTCGTGAAGGCCTTGCGTGCCTCGCTCATCGCCAGATCGGCCACGATGTTGATGATCTCGGCTTCAACGTGCTGCTGCTCAACAAGCGCCGTGACGAGGTCGCGGAACTCCGAGATCAACTGACCGGTCTCCAACTGCCGGTAGCCCACCGCCGCCGCACGCGCCGCATCGGCCGCGAGTTGCTGCAGGGTTTCGGCGCGGAAGCGTTCCTCCATGGCCGGGGCACTCTTCAGCAGCTTGCGAACCCTGCCTTCGGTCAGACGCGGGGCCCGGGCACGCTGTTCGACGATATCGATATAGAGCCTGCCGAAGAACACCGGAAACTGTGCTGGCGCCTCCTCGCCCGCGCCGTAGGTCAACCCAAGCCGGCGACACGCATGATCGACGCTGCCGCCAGCCCCATAGATCGCTTCGACAAGAGACAGTGACACCGGCGTCGGCGCGGGCAGCATCTCCGACAGTTCATTGCGCGCGAACGTGATGGCGTGTGGATCATTGGCATCGCCGAGGTCCAGGACGCGCTCCCATTCGTCGAGCGCGGCCTCGGTGACGCCCGCCACCCCGGTGGTGATGTCGCGCGACTGGACAATCGAGAACGCCCCATCGGCGTAGACCCATTCCACATCCTGTGGACGGCCATAGGTCCGTTCCAGCTTGCGGCCCATGGACAGGAGGGGGCCCAGGTCGATGGGAGACGCACCCTCATCCATCGCCAGATCAGACCTGCGGCCGAAGCGATAGGCATTGGGTGTCTGCTCACCGGAGACCAGTGCTTCGCCCGCGCCCGCGACCATCTCCACGAGGGTCGCGCCTGCGGCATCCGGCGCCCGCGTGAAGAGAACACCGGCATATTCCGCCGTGATCATGCGCTGGACAACGACACCGCCCGCCATCTCGCCTGACTCTTGCGCATAGTGGCGCATCCGCTCACTCCGGTAGGAGGCGAGCACGCGATCGACGGCGCCGGCGACATCCGGACCGGCGACGTCCGTGACGCTTTCAAAGATTCCGGCGTGACTGGCGTCCGCGCCATCCTCGCCTTCGGCGGTGCTGCGTACCGCCAGCGGGCCGCGCCCCACGGCCCTCCTCAGCTTTCGTTCGAGACGCGCCCTCCCGGGCTGTGGCGCGCCTTGCCAGGACCGGATGAACTCAGGCGTGAGGACGACGCCATCGGGCACGGGCAGACCAAGATCGAGCATCTCTCCGAGCCGACGCGCCTTGCCGCCGACGCCATCCAGCCCGCCGGCCAGGGCGAGAGGAACGATGCCGCGCCGATTGCGAGATCGCGCATGCGCTGCCTTTCGTTGCGGCTGCCGTGCCCGCGCACGCCAGGCCATGACACCGGAAACGATCAGCCGCTGCAGCACGATCAGGACGAGACTGACCGCAACATAGGCGGCGATCGCTGCCGGCAGAATTGCCATCAACGCCGTCATTGCGGGCAATCCGAGCAGCCAGCACAACAGTCGTTGGCGGCGGGTTGTTGCCATCACCACGTCGAGATAGAGCGCGATCAGCACGCCGCAGATGATCGGGAGGATAAAGGAATGGTCGGGAACGGCGAGCGGGCCGAAGAACGGCCACGCATACCCGCCCGTTCGCGCGGCCTGGGCAATGGCGGAACTGGCCATCGCGAGAATGGGCAGTCCCAGCAGAGCCACCAGGTTCAGGATCGGTGTCATGCCGTGACGGCGGTAGAGCTCCTGCAACGCCCGCCCCCTCCTGAGCGGATCGTCGACAAGCCGCGCCTTCAATGACGACACCTGCGGTTCTATCGTTTTCGCAACAATCTGATCGCGTTCGGCCTTTACCGCAAACGGCAGGATCAGCAGGCGGGAGAGCACCGCGAGACCAATGAGGACCGCGAGAAAACCGAACTCCCTGGACCACCGATCAAGCACGCCCGCCAGCCAATGGACGGCGTGTCCATAGATGCCGAGATTACGCTCCGCGAGATAGGCCTTGACGTGGGCGGGAACGGGTTCGGTCGGCACGTAGAGCCAAGGCACGGTATAACGGCCGCGGAAATCGCGTCCCTTGCGATAGAGCTCGAGTCCCACGAGCTGACCGAAGAAGCAGCTCCTGCGGTCATAGCAGGGTACGATGGTCGGCTTGTCGGGCAGAGCGTCGATGGCCTTGTTCAACGCGTCCGACATCATCCGCCGCATGGGCAGATTGATCGCACCCGGCAGATGTCCCGCCGCGAACGCACCCGGATAACGGACATCGACAATGTTGGCGCCTTCATCCTCGATCAACCGGCGCGCCTGGGTCGTATCGAGCAGCCTGCTGTCATTGGGATAGGCAGGCACGGCGCGCGTCTCGGTCAACGAGCTGCGATAGAAGCCATCCGCACTGCGCCCTTCCGTGATCCATCTCTCGAGCCCGCCGACAATGAAATGGCAGTCGATGCCGCGTGCCGCCAGCATCTGGCAGGTCTCGGAACTGCGGTTTCCGTTATGGCAGATCAGCAGCGCCTTGCGGCCCTTGAAGTCGTAGCCCTTTGACAGCAGCTCCGGGTAGCGGATCGGCACCGCATGCTTGAACGTGCCCATTTCGACCTCGGCCTTCTCGCGAATGTCGAGCACCTGGTAGCCGCTCTTCGGCCCTTCCGCGATGATCCGCTGGGCGTCCTCCGTGCTCATGCCGAGAGGGCTCGAGGCCTGCTCCTTCGGCGACAATTCCTTCAGGGTGGTATCGAGCTTCGGTTGCCCCGGCAGACGCGACGGACGGGTCAGCGTCGCGGACAGCATTTGCCAATGCTCTCGCTTCGCCGCCTGCCACTGGTAGATATTGAGACCAATGAGACCGACGCTCAACGCCAGAAGACCGAGAACGGAGCGCCACAGCCAACGCGTATTCCTGGCGTTGCCGCCTGTCCGAACGGCGGCGAAGGCCGCGCCTCCACCGACCAACGCTGAAATGACCGCACCGATCTGTGAAAAGCTGCCGATCGAACCAACGATCAATTCAGGCGATGGAATTGCGTAGGACGGGGCCGGCGCCAGCAGCAAACCTGCCATGGCTCCGGCCAGTCCCGGCAGAACTGCCGCCCAGGAAAATACAATCGCCCTTCGCGCCGCAGCAC
>JBKDZY010000634.1:0-1987 GCA_047971765.1 Hyphomicrobiaceae bacterium
TACGACTGAACCTCATCTGAACGCTGGTCTCATGCGCGGTTCATCATCGCGCCCCGAGTTGCATCAGCGGATGTCATTTCACGGCACCGTGGACCTTTTCCACGCAACTGTGGCATCTGCAAAACGGCTAGCGGGACGAATCAGCCTAGGAAGGATTGATCGCCCTTTTCCCTTTCCGGTAGCTTCGAGCCCGATCTCATGACCCAAAGCAGCGCGTTGGCAACGAAGCCCGACTTGTTCGCGCAGGAACGCGCAACAATGACGGATGCGCACCGCGTTCTGGAGACCACGTTCGGCTACAAGGCTTTCCGGCTGGAGCAGGGCGCGATCATCGAGACGCTGCTCGGCGGCAACGATGCCCTCGTGCTGATGCCGACGGGGGGGGGCAAATCGCTGTGCTACCAGATTCCGGCCCTGGTGCGCCGAGGAGTCGGCATCGTGGTGTCGCCGCTGATCGCGCTCATGCAGGATCAGGTGGATGCGTTGCGCGAACTCGGCGTCAACGCTGCCTTCCTCAACTCGTCCCTCGATTACGGCGCACAGCGCGATGTCGAGAACGGGCTTTCCGACGGATCTCTCGATGTCCTGTACGTGGCGCCCGAGCGCCTTGTGCAGGACCGCACCCTGGACCTGCTGTCGCACTGCGCGATTTCGCTGATCGCCATCGACGAAGCGCACTGCGTGTCGCAATGGGGGCACGACTTCAGGCCGGAGTACCGTCGCCTCGGAGTGCTGGCGGAGCGGTTTCCGAACGTTCCGCGCATTGCGCTGACGGCGACAGCGGACCAGAAGACCCGCGAGGAAATCGCGTCCGAACTCAGGCTGCAGGATGCGCGCCGGTTCGTGTCGAGCTTCGACCGCCCGAACATCCGCTACACCATCGCCGAGATGGGCTCGATGGGCTCGCGCGAGCGGCTGTGGCAGTTCATTTCGCGCGAGCACCCCGAGAGTGCCGGCGTCGTCTATTGCCTGACCCGCAAGAGCGTCGAGGAAACGGCGGCGTGGCTCAACCGCAAGGGACGGCTGGCGGTCGCCTACCACGGCGGGATGGAGGCCGAGGAGCGTCGTCTGGCGCAGCAACGTTTCCTGAAAGAAGACGGGCTGATCGTGGTTGCGACCATCGCCTTCGGCATGGGCATCGACAAGCCGGATGTGCGCTTCGTCGCCCACCTCAACCTGCCGAAATCGGTCGAGGCCTATTACCAGGAGACCGGCCGCGCGGGCCGAGATGGTGAACCGGCGGATGCCTGGATGGCCTACGGCCTGCAGGACATCGTGACCCAGCGGCAATGGCTGCAGCAGTCGGAAGCCAGCGACGAGCACAAGGTGGTGCAGCGCGGCAAGCTTGATGCCCTGATCGGGCTCGCGGAGATGGCAGGCTGCCGGCGGCGCGCACTGCTGGCCTATTTCGGGGAGACCCGCACCGAGGACTGCGGCAACTGCGACAACTGCCTCAACCCTCCCAGCACTGTCGATGCCACGGTGCTGGCGCAAAAGGCTATCTCAGCCGTCTACCGGACGGGCCAGGGTTTCGGCGTCGGCTACGTCACGGATGTCCTGTCGGGCAAGGACGACCAGCGCATCTGCCGCAACGGGCACGACCGGCTCTCGGTTTTCGGGATCGGCAAGGACCTAGCCAGCACCGAGTGGCGCTCGCTGTTCCGGCAACTGCTGGCGGCGGGCCTGCTGACGACGGATACGGAGGGTCACGGCACGCTGCAACTCACCGAAGCCGCGCGGCCACTGCTGCGTGGCGAAGCCCTGTTCCGCATGCGCCATGCCCCGCAACCCGACCCCTCCGGCCGCAAGGGACGAGGTGGCCGCGACCGGAAGGACCGGGGTACCTCTATCCGGGTGGCGGCTGGCGACCAGCAGCTATTCCAGGCGCTCAAGACACTTCGAATCAGGCTCGCAGAGGACGCGAACGTTCCTCCCTATGTCATCTGCCACGACAAGACGTTGGCGGAGCTCGCCTCCAAACGGCCCG
>JBKDZY010000635.1:0-2841 GCA_047971765.1 Hyphomicrobiaceae bacterium
GGCGGTCACGACCGCGCGGAGATCTCCGCCGCCAGCGCGGACCAGCAGACCGAAGCTGCAGGTTCCAACAAGCGTCATGCCGAGCCCGAATATGACACCCCCGAGGCCTACACCCAGAACGTTCAACCTCGGCCCCGCGAACAGGCTCTCCGAGAGGTTGGCCAGTCCAGCGGCGCCCAGCAGCACTGTCAGGAGTGCGGCGACGACGAAGGCATTGGTCCAGGCCAGGGCTCCGCGATAATCCTCGCCGATCAAGGCATCCTCGGTTGCCTTCATCGTGCACAGCCGTCCGTACCGGGCACTTGCACCCGCCATCACTCCGGCGATGAACCCACCTGCAACAGCCCAGTCGATGTCCAGCACTTCACCTCCGCAGTACGAGGACCAGACGATGAGCCCTGCGCGGCTGGTCAGGCTCCACGGCAGAACTTGTCGTAGATCGCCTCGATAAACCGGGCCGTGCTTTCGTCAGCCAGCCGGTAGTAGATCACACGCCCGTCCCGGCGCGTCTCGACAAGCCCTTCATGACGAAGCCGCGCAAGCTGCTGCGATACGGCAGCCTGGCTGACAGCCATCAGGCTTTCAAGCTCGGTGACGGAACGCTCTCGCTCGCTCAGGAGACACAAGATCACCAGGCGGTTCTCATGAGCAAGGGCCTTGAGGAAATCGCTGGCTTTCCTCGCCTTGCTCATCAAGTCCGCCAATTCACCGGAGACCTCGCAGCTCTCTTCGAGCATGCCTTCGATGGTTTGACCGATCGTGCAGGACATGGACCTCACCTTGACAACAAATCAGTCGCGCGCGGCCACAAGCCCACTACTGGCATCCGGCGGTCTTGCCTGCGCATCGCGCAGCGGCGCAGAAGGCGCGCGCTTCCTGATACGAAATCGTGGGAGCTTCGCAAGCATCTGATCAAGCGAGCTCCAGAAAAAATCCTCACCCGGGTATCCCGTCAGCCGGTCGATCTCGACCCCATGTTCGATGAGGACGAACGTCGGCGTCATGGTCACCGGCCGCGCAAGGCGCAGGCCAGACATCCGGGCCCTTGAAATATCAACATGCCGGAGAGGGGCCAGGCGGCCCTCCTCCGTCTTGGGATAGATCGGCCCGATCTCGCGATCGAACCGTTCGCACCAGACGCAACCGGCCCTGTCGAACATCACCAGCTCTGCCGCTTTGGCACCAGCAGGCACGAGACCGCCCACCAGCATCAGCACGGCTGCCAGCCAGCAGAGACGGACGGCCGTGGTGGCGGCCCTCCGCGTCCTTGCTGGAGGGGTCGGCTTGAGCCACAGGTTGGTTGCGTCAGTCATCGTCGGGCCTACTTGTTGACCGGACTGTCCGGGTCGAACAGCAATGCCACCAGGTCCTTGATCTGCTGCTCCGTCAGGATCTTCATGTGACCGAACCGCGGCATGGTGGAACAAGGCTGGGTGGTCTCGGAGTTGTAGATCTTATCATAGGCGATCCTGGCTTCCCTGGGATCAAATTTCCGGATCTTGCCATAGTCCAGAAGGCTTGGCCCAAGGGTCCCGAAGCTCAGCTCCGTCTTCGACATCTGGTGGCAGGCGTAGCAGTTGCCGCCGGGCACGGTTCCGGGCTTGTCATTGAAGCGCAATCCAAAGCCCGACTGGGCGACCTTCTCGCCGCGTTTCCAGTCTCCCATCACCTTGCCATCGGCAGGCATCTTGATGGTGGCCTCGGCCCGCTTCTTGATCGCCTCGAACTGGGCATTCGACGGATTGTTCCTGGTCTCGGAACAGACCTTCTGCGTTTCGTCCTGATCGAGACGCCTGGCCCACTCGCCCTTGGCGTTCTTGAACATGTCACGGTAGACCTTCTCGACCTTGGCGGGCTCGGCCCGGTCACCGGCATGGGCTGTGAACGGCACGGCGAGCGCCAGGAGAGCTGCAACAGCGAATCTTTTCATGGCACGCCCCCTTACCGCTTGATCGAGGGGACGTTGATTTCGCCACCCTCCGCCATCTTGTCCAGGAAAAGGGTCAGAGCGGTCACGCCGTCGGACCCATAGCCGGGTTTCGGCATCCGCATCTGGCGATAGCAGTCATAGATGCGATGCTGCACGGTTCGCAGTTGGCCTTGCGAGACACGGTAGGTGGGCCATGCCGCCTGGGTCACCTGCGCGTCCTTGCCGGGCTTGTTGAGCTGCGGCAGGGCCTGAAGGCGAATGCGCTTGCCCTTCTCGCCATGACAGGTCGCACACGAGAAGTCGTGAGTCCCGGCCCGCTTGTAGAACAGCGCCTCGCCGATCCTGAAGGCTTCCTGCTCCCTGGGATGCGTCATCGGGAGCGAGAACTTGTAGCCGTTCGACTTGTTGGAGACGTAGGCGACCAGGTCTTCCATGTCGGAGTTGGCCGCGCCCTTCGAAGGGCTGAACTTGCGCTTGACGATATCCTTCGTATCCAGGCCCTGGATCTTCTCCATGCACCACAGGATGCGCTGGGTGACATCCATCACCTTGTCGGCGTCCTTGAAGTAGCGCGGCAGCTTTGCAAACGCACCTTCCACCTTGCCCGGGCCCTCGCCCAGATCGCAGCTTTCCAGCGAGACGTTTTTCGCGCCACGCGCCTGCTTCCAAAGTGCTTCGCCGCGGTCTACATTGAGATAACCGGGGTTGGAGAACGGATCGGAAATCATCTCGCGATAGCGTTCGATTTCCTTCTCGGAGTTATCCTCGGCCGCCACCGGACCTGCGAGGAACAGCGCAGATGCCAATGCAGCACATATTGCCAGTCTATTCATTTTTTTAGGTTTCCTCCCTCCTGCCGTTCTATTTTTTGCAGCCCACCGGGGCGTGCTGTCGTGACAGTCGGACAGTCC
>JBKDZY010000636.1:0-1587 GCA_047971765.1 Hyphomicrobiaceae bacterium
GGCGAGTTCCTGGAATCCGACGACGGCGCCAACCTGCTGGCCGGTGCCAAGCGGGCAGCCAACATCCTTGGTATCGAGGAGAAGAAGGAAAACCGCACCGTCGACCAGCCCTACGAAATCAAGTTGCTGAAGGCTGACGAGGAGGTGGCGCTTGCCGCCGCCATCGAGAGTGCCAGGCAGGACACTGCCGCCGCCATCAATGTCGAGAATTTCACGGGTGCCATGAATGCGTTGGCAGACCTGCGCGCGCCCGTCGATGCTTTCTTCGAGAAAGTGACCGTCAACGCACCGGAACCCGAACTGCGCGAGAACCGATTGCGTCTGCTCTCGGAAATCCGTCAGGTGACACAGAATGTGGCGGACTTCTCGCGTATCGCCGGTTAGGCGTAATAGCACTCTGTGGTAGCGCCAGTCCGGCCCGGTGTGGGAGATTGGCGATCTCATGTTGTCAGGAATAACAGGCACTTTGGGGAGCCTATTTGATGAAACCAACGCTCACGGCTGCACTGGCGGCCACCACCCTGGCCGTTGTCATGCATGTCCCGTCCAGCGCCGACGAGCCGCGCCGGGAAGCGCCTCCGCATGTCCACGGCGTCGGCCAGCTGGATGTCGCGGTTGACGTCGATATGATCATGATCGAACTGGCGGCCCCCGCCAATGACATCGTCGGGTTCGAACATGCTCCCGCGAGCGATGCGGAGAAGAAGGCCGTCGCGGAGGCCAGGGCGCGCCTGCTGAACGGTGGCGGGTTGTTCCAGTTCACACCGGCCGCCAAGTGCGCCTTGAAGAAGGCCAAGGTTGAGCTAGAAGGTGCGCTGGAAGAGGGCAAGAAGCACGAGTCCGACAAGCACGACCATGCCAGCCACGACCATGCCAAGGACGAGGCCGGGCATTCGGAGTTCCACGCCAGCTATTCATTCCAGTGCCAGTCGCCGATGGCGCTCTCGGGCATGAAGACGGCGTTTTTCTCGACTTTCAAGAATGCCATGAAGCTCAAGGTCACGATGCTGGGGCCGAAGGGGCAGGGCGCTGGCGAGGCCAGCCGGGTCAATCCGGAAATCGATCTCGCGAGCGTCCTCTGACGTCGCGGGGGCCGCGGCGACTCAGCGTGGGCCCAGGCCCCATCGTCAGTCGGCGACCGAACGGAGACGGCAGCCATGAGGACGCCGGCTGAAGACGCTCTTGGGCGCAGGTTGGCGACGGTTCCGCGCCTCGGATTGGCAAACCTGCCCACGCCGCTTGAGCCGCTCTCCCGCCTCAGTACGCACCTCGGTGGCCCGCGGCTCTGGGCCAAGCGCGAGGACATGACGGGTCTCGGTTTTGGCGGCAACAAGCTGCGCAAGCTCGATTATGTGCTGGCCGAAGCCGTTGCCGCCGGATGCGATACGCTGGTGTCTGGCGGTGTCGTCCAGTCGAACAGCCAGCGCCAGGTGGCAGCCGCCGCGGCGAAGCTCGGGCTCGCGTGCCATCTGGCGGTCTATCACGGCCGCCTGAGACCGCCGACTGACGCCTACGCGACGTCGGGGAATGCGCTGCTCAACCGGCTGTACGGCGCGCATCTGCACGATGTGCCCTGGACCGGCGACC
>JBKDZY010000637.1:0-2205 GCA_047971765.1 Hyphomicrobiaceae bacterium
ACAGTCAGCATGCCGCAGATCCTCTTGCGCGCCCTGCGGCAACGTCGCTGATCAGCTTATCCCACTTCTCCAGGATCACATCGGGCTGATAGTCGGCGATGCGCTCGCGTCCGACAGCACCCATGCGGCTGCGCAGAGGTCCGTCTCCCATCAGCGTGTCCAGGCGCGAAGCAAGCGAACGGACGGCGTCGTCGTGGCCTGCCCCGAAATCGCAGAGAAAGCCGCAGACCTCGTGTCCGATCAGGTCCTCTACCCCGCTGACCTCGCGAAAGCCAACGGCAGGTAGTCCGGCGCTCAACGCCTCCACGAGAGCATTGGGAAATCCCTCGTAGTATGAGGGAAATCCGAAGATGTGGGATTGCGCCAACTCGTCGAAAATGGCTGTCGTGGGCGGCATGAGGCGCATGCGTCCACCAAGCCCGAGACCGTCGATACGCGATTGCAGTTGGGCCTGGCTTGGGCCATGGCCGAAGAATACGACATCCCAGTCTGGGTGCTTCTCCGCCAACAACGCGAAGGCGTCAATCAGCAGATCGTGACCCTTCATCGGCGTGTAGCGTCCGGTCGCCATGATGCGGAAACGCCCGCCCCGTCCCGGCACGTCCGGTGTTGCCAGTCGCTCGGCGGCTCCTATGGGGTTGGCAAGTACGACCATCTTGTCTCGCGGGTAGTCGGGAAAATAGCTTGCCGCCCGGCGGGTTTGCACCACCAGCCGGTCCGCCCGTGGGTAGGTCTTGCGACGCAGCAGGTCGGAAATTCGGCCCAGGACGTGCTTGTGAGGATCAATGCGCTCGGACACGACCACCGGCAGATCAAGGCCCTTGAGCGCCAGCAGTGTCATGACGTTATTGAGATCGATGAAGGAGAGGACACAATCGGGCCGCGCTGCCAGCAGCTCTCGGCGGATACCTTTGATACGGCGCACCGTTCGCAGGGCGCGCGCCAGGCCGCGCTCGGTTGCCGCCTCGCCAAGCTTCTTCTGTACTATCGCCTCGTCGAGCGCGAAGAAGGGGAGGTCATCCGGGTTTGCGAAAGTGATCAGCGTGACCTTGTGCCCTTGCCCAACCCAGCGGTTGGCGAGGACCGACATGACGCGCTCCGCGCCGCCGAGTCGCATGCTGGAAATCACACAGGCAATGTGCATTCTGTCTCCCGAAGGCTCGCGGCCGTTCTTCGCCGTCTGGGACATGCTGTTATGCCGCGGTCCAGGCGGACAGGTCGTGTCCCAGCAGCGACGACAGCAGGGCGACATCGTCCCGGAAATAGTCCTTGAGTTCGCGGGAAAGCGCCGGAGACATGATCTCACGTGGCCTGTCTGCCCGATTGATGTTCTGGATGGGCGCCAGGATGTTGAAGCTGCGCTTGATGCCACTCGCCTCCTTGATGGCTGCCAGCGCATCAATGGCACCGGCAACGAAGCGCGAGCGCTGGGCCATCGACACGTTGACTGGTTCGAACACGTCCTGCTGGTCATCCTCCAGCCCGAGAAAGGCGAGGGCATCGCGGTAGAAGGCGGCCCCGTCGCGCTTGAGGTCGTCATACACCATCACCTTGCGCCGTTCCTCCGGGACAGTCTCGAACAGGCGGCTGATCTGCTCCCCCAGCATTCCCATGCGCGTATAGACAAGCGAATCGGGATCCGTGCAGTTGGGCACGATGTCCTCGTCCCGCGCCCGTGCTTCGCTCATGTGCCAGGCCTTTCCGAAGTCCTCATGCTGTTCGATGTTGAGGAACACATGATGGTTGTGAAGCGAATGCACGAGTTCCACCGGATTGCGAACGATGGCGATGTATTTCGGCGCCGCGCACCACTTCTCGATGGCAGGCACTGCAACGGTAGACGCCAGATAGCGGGTCGAGCCTTCGGCTACATAACGGTGGGTTTCCGTCGCGCCGGAGAAGAGAGCGGAATACTCAGCCTCAGAAGGCCGCTTGCGCAGCCTGAAGTCGGTGCTGAAGAAATTGGGTTCCTTGTCTTCGCTGAAGAACACGGCCGGATGCCCGGAGAGCCACTTCGCGAGTGCCGTCGTTCCCGTCTTGGGAGCCCCGATGACGAACAGATTGGGCTTTCGCATGGCTCTCCCCGCAGACCGGCGAACATCTTCTGGCGCAGGAGCGTTTTAACCGAAAGTCCCGGCATTGCCAGGGCCAGCCTGTCGCGACATGTTTGCCCCTGTGCATAGACACGACCCCGCGCGCCCGCGA
>JBKDZY010000638.1:0-2474 GCA_047971765.1 Hyphomicrobiaceae bacterium
CGAACTTGAGGTCGTTTGCCGGGTTGGCGGTAACCTCCAGGTACGCAACCGCGTCCCTGATTTCCTGGCGCTCGTAGAAGCGCGGGCCGCCGATCACCCGGTAGGGCAGCCCCACCGTGACGAACCGGTCCTCCAGCACCCGCATCTGGAACGACGCGCGCACCAGGATGGCGATCTGGTTGAGCGAGTGGCGATCCTTCCGCAGTGTTTCGACGGCATCGCTGATCGTGCGCGCTTCCTCCTCGTCATCCCACACGCCCGAGACTGTCGGTGGTTCGCGCGCGCCGTCATCGGTATAGAGCGTCTTGCCCAGACGGCTCTGGTTGTGGGCAATCAGACCCGAAGCTGCACCGAGAATATTGCCGGTCGAGCGGTAGTTGCGTTCGAGGCGGATGACCTTGGCGCCTTCGAAGTCCTTCTCGAAGCGAAGGATATTGTCGACCTCGGCCCCACGCCAGCCGTAGATGGACTGGTCCTCGTCGCCCACGCAGCACACATTGCGCGTCCCCTGCGAGAGCAGGCGCAGCCACAGGTATTGCGCCACGTTGGTGTCCTGGTATTCGTCGACAAGGATGTAGCGGAAGCGCTTGTGGTATTCCGCTAGGATATCTGGGTTTTCCCGGAACAGGCGGATGCACTCCAGCAGCAGGTCGCCGAAGTCGGCAGCGTTGAGTTCCTTCAGGCGCACCTGATAGGCCGCATAGAGTTTTGCGCCCTGGCCATTGGCGAACGCATGCGCTTCGCCCTTTGGCACCTGATCCGGCGTCAGACCACGGTTTTTCCAGCTGTCGATCAGCGCAGCAAGCTGTCGGGAAGGCCACCGGTCCTTGTCGAGTCCCGAGGCCTCGATCACCTGCTTGAGCAGCCGGTTCTGGTCATCCATGTCGAGGATCGTGAACCCGGACTTGAGCCCGACCAGTTCATGATGCCGGCGCAGGATCCTCACGCCGATGGCGTGGAACGTCCCGAGCCACGGCATGCCTTCGATGGCACCACCGACCAGGGCGCCAATGCGCTCCTTCATCTCGCGCGCTGCCTTGTTGGTGAAGGTCACCGCCAGAACCTGCGAGGGAAACGCGGCACGGGTCTCGAGGATATGGGCGATGCGTGTCGTCAGCACGCGCGTCTTGCCGGTGCCCGCCCCGGCCAGCACCAGCACGGGGCCGTCCAGCGTTTCAACGGCGTCCCGCTGCTCCGCGTTGAGCCCGTCGAGATATGCGGGCGCCGGCCGCACGGTTGCCAGCGCGCGCTGCGAGAGCGAGCCCTGCCGTGGCGGCGGTGGCGCCGGTTCTCTCGATGCATCACGCGCGGGGGCTTGCGGCAAGTCGAACGGGATGTCGCAGCCTTCGTCCTCGCTGTCGTGACCGGCCGCAGCAGAAGATTTTTGATTCGAAGACATCATGCCAATTTATAGCATGGCGGATGCGGCTACAATCCGGCAGCCGTGATGTTATGCAGAGGTTCCGTATCCCAAATGTACGCCCACGCCGGGCGTTCGTCTCACAAGTGGCAAAAGACCGGCGCGGCGCCAAACGACACACCCCCAGCCGTCCAGGACGGTTGGATTGGGCAATGAAATCCGCCTGATACCGCTGCCGGCCTGTCGCTGAGGCCTAATTCTTCGGCTCGGCTGGTGGCGTCACGGGCTTGGTCGAACCCGCCGGGGCAGATGGGCCATCGTCGTAGTAGAGCAAGCCTTCCTCGATCGAGACCTTGTCATTGGCCTCCAGTTCGTACTCATCCTGTTGATTGTCGTTCAAGCGGATGATGCAGCCGGCCGGGCAGATATCGCCCAGAACCTGGTCCGGCTTCACGGTTTGATCGCTGGTCTTCTTGCCCTCGTCCTCGATGATGGTGACCTTGTGGTCCGTGCCATCGCGGTTTGTCAGCGAAACGCTGGCCAATGCCGCCGGGGTGGCAAGTCCAAATGCAACTGCTGTGGCGAACGGCAGGCCCCGCCAGAATACACGAGACGTCATGGGTTCAGCTCCAAATTGCCAAGAACGCGACCGGGCGCGGCGTGCTTGCAAGGTCATCGGCCTCACAAGTCGCCGCGGAAATGTACGTCCAGCAGACGCGATGTTGTCCATTTTCCGACGCCCCGCAATAGGGATCGCGACCGCAGGGCTGTCGCAGGCACGAATTACGGGCCGCCACGCACTCCGGGGCAGGTCTGGCGCTCCGCCTCGGCAGGTCATGCGGTCGCGCGCACCTCGAATCTGCTGGCGGGATGCTCCGTCTCGTCGAGCACCTTGACCATGTCGACCCGCGCGAACCGCGGGCCTTCATGAACGCGCTCGATCAGCCAGTCCACATCGCCGCCAGGACCGGACACCACGGCTTCGACACCGCCATCACGCCGGTTGCGCACCCACCCGGTGAGCCCGCGAGATTGCGCCTCCCGTTCAACGAACACACGAAACCCGACGCCCTGGACCAACCCTTCGATCCTGAGGCGAACCGTGCGCTGCCCT
>JBKDZY010000639.1:0-1755 GCA_047971765.1 Hyphomicrobiaceae bacterium
GGTCCATGGTGGCCTCCCAGCCCCAGCCGATCCGACTCCAGTTCAAATGCTGCCCCCATCATCACCAGCATGCGCGCCGTAGCCGGGCAGCTCCAGCCGGCGGGTACCATCGTCCACCGAACGACGCCACCCATCGTCCACATGGAAGACACCTTGTTTGATTGCGCCTGACAGCAGACATGGAGGTCAGGCAATCAACACAGGATCGCTGAAGCCCCGGTGAACAGCAAGAGACGGCATATCCCCTCCTGGGCGTGGGTGAAATCATCTGACCACGAACTCAACCCGCGTCCTTCCGGCACGGGCGCGCGATGACGGTGCAAACGACGGAACTGTTGTTGTCAACGCAGCGTTCGACCTGATCTACAGCCCGCTTCCAGTTGTCGAACTGCGGCCCCAGGTGGGCCAGCCTGCGAACTTTGATCCTCCAGTTGCCTATCGCCTTGATGCGCGCCACACTCGTCAACATCGACTGCTCGCCCCGCGCCTGAACCGGCTCACTCGCACATTCGTCCGCATAGGCATTCGGCCCTGCAAGTGACAGGGCCACCGCCGCATATCCAACAACAATGAAATTTCGCATCGTCAACTCCCTGTCAGCCAACCATCGCCCGCCGGCCTCTGCCGCAGTGCCATGTCCGGCACGACTCCCCAACCAGCGGATTTCAGCTGCGCGACAGCGCTCAAGGGATCGTCGCATGCCGCCGCATTCGCTTTGTCCACTCCACTGACGTCGCCAACGGACGTCGAACACACCAAACTCTGCAAACACGCTTCAGCCAAGAGACTTCAGATTGGAAAATTCGCCAAGTCCAATGTCTCGATCCGAAGCTCAGCCGCCACAGTAAGCCCCCCGGCAAAGCCGGGACTTCCTACGGTAGGCCAGCTGCTCGGTGCCCTCGGTGCGGTGATAGCTTGAACTCCGCAGTACTCGATAGCAACCCAACCGCACCCGACAGGTCGCGGGCTTCCATTCCCGATCGCCGACACAAGTCGGCTCCAGTGCCTGATGCCGCTGCAAGGTGCGCGAAGTCGTCACGGACAGAGCAAAATTGAGATTAAACCCAGCCAGCACCCGTTGAGTCACGGGAGGACAGAGCAAACAGCCTTATATTTCACAATGTGAAAATATTGTTCATATTGCTGAAATTTGTTGACGCAGTCCCCAACCGCCTCTAGCAGTATGATTGTGCTGTTGAATGATCTGAACGCTGGAGCAAAGCGGTGACAGCCCACAGTTTCGATGCTGACGACCTGATGCAAAAACACCCCCCCGGACGAGCGCTTGCTCGCACAACATCTTCCCGCAACCCGGGCGGCGGCGTGCAGTCGGTGGATCGCGCGATCACACTGCTGGAGCTGCTCGCCGGATCGCACGGGGGCTGTTCATTGACCGATCTGGCTCAAAGCGCCCAGCTCAATATATCAACCTGCCATCACTTGCTCGCCACACTGATGCGGACAGGCTATGTAGCCAAGGTCCCGGGCCAGCGCACATACGCGCTCGGCGCACGCGTTTTGCATCTCAGCCACTCGTTCCTGCGCCAGGTCGATCTACCGGGCAGGGCAGAGCCGGTTCTGGAAAGTCTCTGTAAACTGACTGGCGAGACGGTTCACATGGCCGTGCTCCAGGGTTCCCGGGTGGTGACAGTCGCCCACAAGAAATCACCCCAGGCGGTCCGCGTCGATGTCAGTGAGGTTGGCGCTGAAGAAGCCGCCCACGCCACAGCCACCGGCAAGGCGATACTGGCGTGG